>NZ_JBHVDD010000012.1:0-136980 GCF_042802995.1 Streptomyces sp. NPDC057438 | reverse complement strand
GCCCGGAGGTCAGATCTCCGGGCCGGGCGCTGCGTGTGTCCGCGCGATACGCCGCTTTGTTCGCCGCCTGGACGGTCGCCCGCTCGCCGGCCCGCACCGGCGGGCCGACGAGGCGGTCACGAGCGAGGGTGACCGGGTCACCCGCATCGACACCGCGGCGGCGTCCATCGCCGGACGGGGGCGTGCTGCATCGGCGTCGGCCGGGCCCTCGGCACCGACGGCGAGCGGCCGGCCGACCCTGCGGCCGAGACGCTGGGACAGGTGCCCGACGGCGAGGGCGGTACCTGCGGAGCCCGCGGTGAACAGGGCGGACGGCAGGCCGGAGAGCTGCTGGTACCGAGCATGTCCTGGACCAGCAGCGCGCCGACGGTGACGCCGGCGGCCAGCCCGGCGCCGCTGAACATCTGAGAGGCCATGACGACGCTCTGGGTACGGTGGTGCAGCGCCTGGCGGGCCTCGGGGGTGTCGGCGTAGCCGGTGTGCGTCATAGGTCGCAGATCACGAGGTAGCCGTCGAGTTCGGTGAGCAGGTCGGACTGTGGTCGGTCCGGTAGCGCGTGGCCCAGGTCTGCGGAGCGGACCTCGCCTATCCACTGATCGTGCTGGTATTCGGGGTTGATCAGCGCGGTGAGCAGCGTCGTGGCGACGACGGTGAGTTGTCGCGGTGCGCCGACCCTGCCGTCGCGGATGGCGCCGATGCGGGCGTGGACGCGGTCGGCTACCTCGGTGCGGAAAGCGGCCAGCCGGGCCGGGTCTGGAAGTCGGTCACGGGCGGGTTCGGGGTTCGCGGCATCCATGACCGGGTCGAGTTCCGGGGCGGGGCTGGGTTCGGCCGCGGTCAGGTTGCGGATCATGAAGTGGGCGACATGCGCCTGGTGGCCGAGGTGCCAGCCGATGGCGCTGGATTTTTCGTGCGGGCGCCACCCCACCTCGTCGGCGCTCAGGTCGGTCCAGAGCTGATCGGTGTAGGCACGGGCTCGGTCGTACTCGCGCAGCAGGTCCGGGATCTCGAACATGTAGGTCATCCGATCTTCGCTTCGGCGGCCCCGGCGTGGGCCGTGAGGACGGCGGTCGCGGCTTGCCGGCCCGCGTACAGGGCGCCTTCGATGTGCCCGGCGTAGTCGGCCGCGGTTTCGGTGGAGGCCCAGTGCAGCCGGCCGGCCAAGGCCGGCTGCCGGTAGCGGGGGTGGCCGAGAAGACGGTAGTCCGTCAGGTTCCCCACCCCGGCCGGCGACGTCCACTGCTCGGCGCTCCAGTCCTGGACGTGCAGCGTCGTGGGCTCAGCTGCCTCGGGGCCGAACAGCCTCGCCAGCTGGGAGGTCACCGATGCCGCGAACCCGTGGCCGAGCGCGCCGGCGGCAGCGAACCCGAACAGCGCGGCACGGCCGCCGTGTGGTCCGGACATGTCGTGGGTTTCTCGCAGCGGGCCGGTGTGGCTGATCGCCGCCCCGGCCAGTTCCCTGGTGCGCCAGAACGGGGTGCGGTAACCGGCGACGACCTTGGCGATGGCCCCCATCCATACCGGCGTGGCCTCGGCGAGACGAATCAGGTCAGGTCCGAGGTCACCGCTGAAGTCGATACGGGCCACGGCGAGCGCAGGCGGGACAGCCAGCACGACCTGAGCAGCGCGGAGCGTTCCGGAGGGCGTGTCGATCTGAACCATCTCGCTGACGAGCCGGATCCGGGTGACCGGGGTCGACAGCCGCAGCGCTGCCTCCGGGAGCCGGGCGGCCAGACCGGCGGCCAGCGCGTGGGCGCCGGACTCGAACCGGTAAGCCGGTGCGTCGATCGGGTTGCCGGTGATCCGCCGTATTCCGGTGCGGTCCTGCATGATCGCGTCACCGGTCCGGTGCTGTTCGAAAGCGGGGACACCGAGCTGGGCGACGAGCTCGGCGACCCGCTGCTCGCCGTCCCAGAACCAGGTAGCGCCCAGGTCGTACCCGTCGATGCTCGCCAGTCGGCCGCCGAAGCGGTCGCGTGCCTCCACGCAGACGACGTCGAGCCCGGCGGTCCGCAGCGTGGTGGCCGCGGTGAGCCCGGCCGGGCCGGCGCCGACAACGACGACGTCGTGACGAGATCCGAGGGATGGCACGGTCGCCTCCTTTCCGAGCCGGGGAGTCACGCGGTGAGGGTGGTCAGAACGATTTCCCGTCTATGGCCCGTCCAGGTACGGGGCGAAGCTGGGTCCGTACTCCTGGTTCATCGGCGTCGCCGTGGCCGGTGTGCTCTACTTCGCGTTGAGCGGGGGCAGGAGCCGGCTCGCCGCGAGGACGGCGGCAACGGAAGCGCCGGAGGCGACGCAGGCATAGGAGCCGGGTTCTCCCGGCATCCCGCGTAGGGCGCCTGAACTCGGATGATGTCTGTCAGGCGCCCTTTTCGCCGGGCAGAGTGCAGTCGAGACGCCGGGTGGCCTCAGCCCCGCATTCTTTGAGCACGTCGGTCATGTGGCAGCCACGGAGCCGATGGCCGTCCGGCACGCTCCGTTGGTGGGAGATCTCATTCGGTGGGAGATCTCAATCGGTGGGAGACCGCCGAGATCCGCCTCCGGCATGGGCGGCTCAGACAGGGGCGTCATGGCTAACTGGTCTCCTTTCCTCTGGAGACTCTTCGGCGTGCCGTCCCCGGCCGACGCCTGCTGACGAAGTCGGCCAGGGCGGGGGCACCGCGAAGCCTGTGTTCTGGTACTTCGCGGTCGCGTCACTCCCAGGTCATCTCGCCCATGGCGACCTTCGCGCCGATCTCGGCGGCGATGACCATGCCGTAGTCCGGGTAGCGCTTGACGAGCGCCGCGGTCAGCGCGGCGCCGTCGGCGGCCTTGGCCAGTTCCTCCTCGAAAGTGAGCAGGTACTCGCGGGTGGCGATGATGGCGGAGGAGTCAGCGGGAGTGTTGGGCAGGCGGTGGCCGGGCACGACCAGCTTCGGGTTGAGGGCGGCCATCTCGTCCAGCAGCTTGATCCAGGCAGCACGGATCTCCGGGGTGGGGGTGTCCGCGACCCATACATGCTGCTTCTGGAACAGCAGCACCCCGCCGAGGATGGCGCGCTGCTCCGGCTGCCACAGGTAGTGGCGGTCCGGCAGCAGGGCTGATCCGCCCCTGAGTTCGAAGCGGGGCCCTTCCAGGATGAGGCCATGGGTCAGAGGCTTGATCTCCACCAGGCGGGTGGGCAGATTGGCGCCGAGGTCGGCCCACGTCCTGAGCTTGCTCTCGAAGGTACGCCGGATGTGCTTGATGACCGGCCGGGTGGCGACGAACCTGGCGTCGGGGAAGGCGTCGGCCAGGGCCTCGGCGCCGAAGTAGTAGTCCGGATCGCCGGCGCTGATGAACACGGTGGTCAGCTTCTTGCCCGAGTCCAGCACCTCGGCCACCAGCCGGTACCCGTCGGCCCGGGTGAACCCGGTGTCGACCAGCAGCGCCTCACGCTCACCCGTGACCAGAGTGGCCGTCTTGTTCTTGCTGCCGACCGGGAAGTCCAGGTCGATGACCTTGAAGTCGAGCGTGCCCCGGGGGTGTATTTCCTTGTGCTGTCCGGCTCCGTGTCCGTCGGCGAGCGGGGTGGCCGACGCGCTGGCCGGGGTGAGGCCCAGGCCGATCCCGGCGGCCGTGAGCGAGCCTGCCGCGAGGAAGTGACGCCTGTTCATGGGCATGTCCAGTGCTCCCTGTTGATGGTGGGGGTGAGTGCACGGGAGAGGGCGCCGCGTGTCGGCCTCTCACGTTTCACGGTGGTGCTGGTTGCGGCACGGCCACCAGCACCCCCGGGTGCGCGTACGTCCGGAGGGCGTTGTTGATCGTGGTGGCGACGTTCATCGCACGACGACGGTCGGTCCCGGTCCCGGCTGCCCCCGTCGGCTGGATCGGGAAGGCGGCGGGGAGTGATTCCGTCGACGTGCGGGCGCGTTTCACTGCCGTGCCGGTCGCGTCCCGGCAACGGTTTCGTCGCGCGGGCCGCTGACATCCGCGGCGGAGGTGTCGCGGAATACGGTGCCGTGCCATTGCCGACGGTGTACCTCACCGTCTTCCCGGCTTGTGTGAGTTCGCCTGTGAGGCGCTGTCACGGCTACGTCATGGCGTCGCGAACCCCGGCGGTGTCGACGAACTGCTCGAAGCGGACGATGAGTCCGCCGCGGACCACGAAGTGGTGAGCGACGCGCACGTCGATCGGCTTGCCGGTGGCCTTGTTGGCCGCGGTGTAACGGGCGAGGACGACGACGTTCTCTCCCTCGGCGACATAGGTGTCGTCGTGCGCGGTCCAGCCGTCCCACTCCTTGCCGAGCTGCTCCATGACATGGGAGGTGACCCCGTCGGGGGTGCGGTAGGTGCCGGCGAGGGGGAAGCCGGCCATCTCGGTCCACTCCACGTCGGGGGCGAGGGTGGCGCGCAGGGCCTCCAGGTCGCCGGCCGCGGAGGCCAGGTACTGGCGGCGGACCACGTCGGCCGGGGCCGTGGAGGTCGCGAAGTCGGTGTGCTCGTAGGTCATGACGCTCAGCCCCACTGCATCTCGCCCTTGGCGACCTTCGCCCCGAGCTGGGCGGCGATCAGCATGCCGTTGTCGGGGTAGCGCTTGACGAGCGCCTCGGTCAGCACGGCGCCGTCGGCCGCCTTGCCGAGCTCCTCCTCGAAGGCGACGAGGTAGTCGCGGGTGGCGGTGATGGCTGAGGCGTCGGCCGCCGTGCCGGGCAGGCGGTGGCCGGGGACGACCAGCTCCGGCTGGAGGGAGGCCATCTCGTCCAGCAGCTCGATCCAGACGGAGCGGTGCTCGGGGGTGGGGGTGTCGGCGACCCAGACGTGCTCCTGCTGGAAGAGCAGGACGCCTCCGAGGAGGGCGCGGTGCTCGGCCTGCCACAGGTAGTGGCGGTCGGGCAGGCCGGCCGGGCCGCCCTTGAGCTCGAAGCGGTGGCCTTCGAGGGTGAGGTCGCCGGCCAGCGCGGTGAGGTCGACCAGGCGGCTGGGCAGGTTGGGGCCGACGGCCTCCCACGCCTTGAGCTTGCCCTCGTAGGAGCGCCGGATGTGCTCGATGACGATCGAGGTGGCGACGAACCTGGCGTCGGGGAAAGCGTCGGCCAGAATCTCGGCGCCGAAGTAGAAGTCGGGGTCGCCGTGGCTGACGAAGACGGTGGTCAGCTTCTTGCCGGAGTCGAGGATCTCGGCGGCGAGGCGGTGGCCGTCAGCGCGGGTGAAGCCGGCGTCGACCAGCAGCGCCTCGGTCTCGCCGGTGACGAGCGTGGCGGTCTTGTTCTTGCTGCCGGCCGGGAAGTCGAGGTCGAAGATCTTGAAGGAGAGGGCGCTCATGGGGGCCTCCTGAAGAGGACGGAATAGTGGGTGGGGGGTGGCGGTCAGGGCGCGGTGGTCAGTTCGGCCAGTCGCCGGTCGATCTCGCCGGTCGTGGCACGGCCGTGGGCCAGGGTGGCGACTCGGTCGCCGTCGACGGCGAGCAGGGTGGGGAAACCGGTGACGCCCAGCTCGGCACAGCGGTGGAAGTCGTCCGTCGCCGCATCGTGCGCCTCGGGCGCGTCGAAGACGGCGACCACGGTGTCGGCGTCCAGACCGGCCTCCTCGGCGACCTTCCGGTAGGTCGCCGGGTCGGAGAGGCTGAGGCCGTCGACGTAGAAGGCGTGCTGGAGAGCTGCGGCGAGTTCCGGCGCGCGGTCGGGGGCAGCCTGGCGCAGGGCGGCGACACCGCGGGCGGCGGCCTCGGAGTCCATGACGAACGACCCGTCGGCGATCAGCCGCTCGTAGCCCTCGCCGAACTCGGCGCCGGTCAGCTCGGCGATCTGCGCGTTGGCGCCCTGGACGTAGCCGAACTCGCGGATAGGCACCCGGCGTGGCCCGGTGAACAGACCGCCCGAGACCACCTCGACCGGCAGCGCGGGATGACGGGAGACGACCTCGCGCAGCGTTCCGGAGAAACCGTGCGACCAGCCGCAGTAGGCGTCGAATACGTAGACGAGCTTCATCGAAAGTCCCAACGAAGGTGTGCGCGCCCGCTGAACGCGAGCAATTAATCTGAGGAAACAGTAACTGATGTGTCAGATATTTGCTCACGCGTGTGACGGCGGGCCATACTCCCTGCGATCCCGCTGTCAGTGCATCGGTGAAGCGGCCCGGCCGCAGCCGGGAGGGGCCGTTCAGGGCAGGCGGGGCAGCACGTCCCGTGCGGAGTGACTCAGGATTCGCAGGTCCTCGGCGAACCGCTCCCGGTCCTCGAGCGGCAGCGGAGCCAGGAAGTAGCGCCGGATGTTCTCCACATGCACCCGGGACGCCCGCACGGTGGTCTCCTCTCCCAACTGGGTCAGCCGGACCAGTCGCCCGCGCCTGTCACCGGGATCCTCGGCGCGCTCCGCCAGCCCGGCTGCCTCCATCCGGTCCACCAGGCGCGTCGCCCCGCCTGTGGTCAGCACCTGCTCCTGTGCGATGGCCCGCATCGACAGCCCGGGATCGCCCGCCCGCCCGAGAATGAGCAGCACCTCGAACATCAGATGGCTGATGCCGCACTCCAGCTCCAGCGACCGCCCGAGGATGTACTCCAGTCGGTTCGCCGCCCCCTGCAACCGCCCGAACGCCAGCACCAGCGCATTGTCCGCGGCCTCCTTCGACGACGCGATCTCCGTCGACTCTTCCACGTTCCCCCCACCCAACTGGTTCTCCGCACCATGCATCCACCGATCATGCCTCGTGGGGCACCGGGGGCGCTCACCGTGCCGGAACACGTCAGTCACGGACTGCCAGAGCGCACCGCCCAGGTGCGAGGGCAGGCCGGGAAGATCTGAAGCTTTGCTCGCGTCGCCTTGGCGCTGCCGGTCGGCCTGATGTCGAACCGGACGCCCTCGATCGTGAGGCGTCCGTCAGTACGCGACGGTGATGCGGCGGCGGATCGCCGTGCTCTTCTCGGCCTCGTCGACGAGGGCGACCGCGTAGTCCTCGGCGCTGATGAAGCTGGTGCCGTCCTCGGCGATCAGCAGGTCGTCGCCGCCGAGGCGGAAGGCGCCGGTGCGTTCGCCGGGGGCGATCTCGTCGGCGGGGGAGACGTACGTCCAGTCCAGGTCGTCGCCCACCTCGGTGCGCAGCAGGCGCAGAACCTCGCGCTGGGCGAGCGACTCGGCCTTGTACATCGCGGGGAAGTCCGGGGTGTCGACCCGGTCCCGGCCCGAGGCGGTCTTCAGGCTGCCCGCGCCTCCGGCTACCAACAGGCGGTGTACGCCCGCGGTGCGCAGCCCTTCGACCAGGGACGTGTACGTCGCCAGCAGCGGGGCGGTCGGGTCGGAGCCGTCGCGGGGCGGGGAGACGGCGGAGATGACGGCGTCGTGTCCGGCGGCGGCCTGGGCGACCTTGCCCGGCTCGGTGGCATCCAGGGCGAGGGCGGTCAGCGCCTGGTGCTCCGGCAGGCCGTCCGCACGGCCCGAGCGGGTCGCGGCGGTGACTTCGTGGCCGCGGCCGAGCGCTTCCGCGGTGATGCGGGAGCCGATCATGCCGGTGGCACCGATCAGGAGGATCTTCACAGGTGACTCCGTTCGTACGTGTCGTACTCGTTCTGAATGTGTGGGTGTCGTCAGCGCTGGATCTCGAAGGTGACCTTCGCCCGTTCCACCGTCTCCTGCAGGACGCGCACCTCTCCGGAGGCGTTCTGGTACCTGCCGGTGCCGCCCGTGATGGCGAACCGCTCGTCGAAGACTGGTCCGGAGGCGGAGAGCTTCGCCGTGCCAGCCGTGGTGATCTTGCCGCCGGGCAGCTCGTAGGCGAAAGTCAACAGCTCGGCGGTGCGCGGCTTGGCGTCGGTGGAGATGCCGACGAAGCTGCTGGTGCCCAGCTTGCGGCCGTCGCGGCCGGTGAGGTCGCCGGTGCCGATCAGCTGGTCGCCGAGGGCGGAGTCGGCCGGGGCGACATCGACCAGGTTGATCGCGGTGCCCTTCTCGATGGCTTCGATGGTGATCGTGCGGTGTCCGTGCGAGGCGGGAGCGGCGTCCGCCGATGCGGGCGCCAGGGACAGGCCGAGGGTGAGGACGCCGGCCGTGGCGGCGACACCGAACGCGGTGAGGGTGCGCTTGTGCATGATCGGGCTCCACATCTGTGGGGGCGGGAAATTATCTGCCGACGCAGATAATATATCTGCTGAGGCAGACATTGCAACGGCAGATTCTGCCGCTCTCGACTTTCTGTCATCCTCGTGGGGTGAACGAGCAACTGCTGAACGACGACGACGTGACGCTCTACGGCCTGTTCGTGGAGGCGTTCGCTCGCCTCAAGCACCTTGTGCACCGCGACCTGGGAGTCCCGGACACCTGGTTCGAGGTGCTGCTGCGGCTGGGCCGCACGCCAGGGCACCGGCTGCGCATGACGGACCTGGCGGAGGCCGTGTCCTTCAGCTCGGGTGGCTTCACCCGGCTCGCCGACCGCATGGCGAAGGAAGGGCTGATCCGCCGCGACCCCGACCCCGCGGACCGACGAGCCGCACTCGCCGTACTGACCGACAAGGGAGCCGAGGCGCTCGACCGAGCCCTGGCCGCCCATGTCCGCCATCTCCGCAGCCACGTCACCGGACCGCTCTCGGCCGAGGACCTCCGCCACCTGGAACACATCCTGCGCACGCTCCGCGATACCAACGAGTGAGTTCCGCGCGGGCGTACGGTCGCGTCGGGCGCGGCGGCAACTTCCTGCTGACGCTCCTGGTCGGAGCGCCGACAGATCGGCGCGGCTCACGCGCGGCGGAGGCGAGGCGCGGTCGGCGCGACACGACCGACATCGCACGCCGCGAGGCCACTTCGGTGACAACCCTCCGTGCAGGCTGACGGATGCTCAGGCATCTCTGACGTATCGTCAGCCATTCAAGATCATATTGCACGTGCCTTGCACAAGATGCTGAAGACAACAGTGATCAGTGAGGGGTCGTGAAGGTGAGTATTGGCAGGTCAGCTGGCATGTTGAGGTGCCGTGCCCCTTGCCTTCAAGGGGCACGGCACCGCGCCGATCAGATGTCCCGAAAGAGACCAGGGAGCCCCGTGGCCTGCCGTATTCGACGTCTGTGCGTTGCTGACCTGCACATACGGCCTTTCGGCTGTTTCACGCTCGTGCCCGTTCATGGAGCCGGAAGTCCCAGAAAAGTCCCGGAGGACTCCCACTGCCGACGGCCACTCTTTCGGCGTTATGCAGAGTGAGGATGACGTTCCCTCGGATGGTGTGGCCGGGTCGCCATCGTGATGGTGCAGGTCCGGCGGTGATCGGCCCGGCATCCACGAACCTGACGGGGGAGGCCGCCTTGACCAGCTCGTGCGGCAGCCCGGGAGGCTCGGTCGCACCGACCGGCCACAGGAGCACCGTCTGATGGCTACACCACGCTGCGGGACACGGTCGGCGAAGGCCCAGGAGCTGGTCGATCGTCTGGTTGCCAGGGGCGGGTCCGTCCTGCCGACCCCGATGGCGACGCAGGCGTCGGTCCGGTACGGCTGTGGGAAGTGCCGTACCGGACCGATGGAGGTCACGCCTCGCGGGAACCCTCGTACATGGCCTCGATGGCCTCGGCGTACTCGCGCTCCACGACAGGCCGCTTGACCTTGAGGCTCGGGGTGAGCTCACCGTGCTCCACGTCGAGGTCGCGCGGCAACACCGAGAACTTCTTGATGGTCTGCCACCGCTGCAGTTCGCCGTTGACACGCTGGACGAAGCCGTCGATCAACTCGTGCACCTGCGGTGACGAGACGACCTCCGCGTAGCCGCGGCCATCGAGGCCGTGGGATGCCGCCCACGGCATGATGACGGTCTCGTCCAGGGCGATCAGAGCGGTGCAGTAGTTGCGACCGTTGCCGATGACCAGGACGTTGCTGACGAACGGGCAGATGGCTTTGAAGCGCCCTTCGATCTCCGTAGGAGCCACGTACTTGCCGCCAGAGGTCTTGAACAGGTCCTTCTTGCGGTCGGTGATCCGGACGAAGCCGTCGCCGTCGACCTCTCCGATGTCGCCGGTGTGGAACCAGCCGTCGCTCTCCAGCACCTCGTCGGTCTTCTCCGGGAGGTTGTGGTAGCCACGCATGATGCCGGGCCCTCGGAGAAGGATCTCGCCGTCGTCGGCGATGCGGACCTCGGTCCCGGGCAGGGGTTTGCCGACGGTGCCGACGCGAAGGTCGTCGGCGGGGTTGACGGTGCAGGCGGCGCTGGTCTCGGTCAGGCCGTAGCCTTCGAGGACGGGCACGCCGGCGCCGGCGAAGAAGTAGCCGATGTCGGGCGCGAGCGCGGCACTGCCCGAGACGCTGCCGCGCAGATTGCCTCCGAAGGCAGCGCGGATCTTGCGGTACACCAGCCGGTCGGCCAGGGCGTGCTGCACGGAGAGCCACAAGGGGACCTGGCCTCTCGCGGTCGCCGCCACGGTGTTCTGCTGCGCCCTGGCGTAGTCGCGGGCGACCTGCGCCGCCCAGAGGAAGATCTTGTACTTGGCGCCGCCCTCGGCCCTCGCCCTGCTCGCGATGCCGTTGTAGACCTTTTCGAAGATCCGCGGTGCGGACGCCATCACGGTGGGCCGGACGGCGGGCAGGTTGGTGATGATGCGGTCGACACGCCCGTCCACGGCCATCACATGTCCGGTCCTGATCTGACCGGAGATCAGAGCCTTGCCGAAGACGTGGGACAGCGGCAGCCAGAGGAACTGCACGTCGTCGGGGCGCAGCAGCCCGCTGACCTCCTGTGCTACGCCCTGGTACGACCAGCAGTCGTGGACGAGGCGAACGCCCTTGGGGCGGCCGGTCGTGCCCGAGGTGTAGATGAGGGTCGCGAGTTGTTCCCGCTCGATGGCGCCGACGGCTGCATCGATTGCGTCAGGGTGCTCTTCCAGGTGGGCGGTGCCTAGCTTCTCGAGCTCGGCGAGTGACAGCACCTCCAGGCCGTCCACGGGTATGGCGTCCGCCTGTGGGTCGAAGAGGATCGCGTGGTCGAGCCCGGGCAGGCGGTCGGCATGGGCGACCACCTTGGCCAGCTGGGCGGCGTTCTCGACGAAGATCGCCCGGCTGCCGGAGTCGGCGAGGATGTACGCCGTCTCGTCGGCGTTGGTGCTGGGGTAGACGGCGGTGGCGGCAGCGCCCGCGCACATGACGCCCATGTCGGCCAGGATCCATTCCACGCGAGTGGAGGAGGAGATCGCCACACGCTCTTCGGGCCGCACCCCGAGTGCGAGAAGGCCCGCCGCGATCACCTTGACCCGCTCGCCGGTCTGCGCCCAGGTCAGCGAGTGCCACTGCTCAGTGCCGGAAGAAGCACCATCGTCGGTCGGCCCGGGGTAGCGGTAAGCCTCCAGGTCAGGTGTGGCCCGGACTCTTGAGAGGAAGAGGTGCGCCACGGAAACCGGGCGGCTTTCAAGAAGGGACTGCGCGGAACTCACATCGACCTCCGGGCTCGGATGCGCCCATCCAAAGGCTTGTTAACTGGCTGGTAACTCGTAAGCAGAGCTGAGACTAGAGGCAAATCCTCCGGCACGTAAGAGGGGGAGGTTCTGGGGTGAACCCCCGCCAACGCGGGTGTGCTGTGCGCCGTTGGTCAATGCGCCCCATCCAGTGGGCGGAGCGTGTGGCGACTGCTTGGTCGAGCGGGCGGAAGGGCAGAGTGGGAGGCCGCTCCCCGGGCGATCCGCTGTGGTGGAACGGCACACGAGGGTTCGTCGGCCGGTCAGGCCCCGGCCGAGACCTGAGTCTTCTCGCCCGAGGCTCCGGCTGTTCCTTCTGCCGCCTGGAGTGTCTTGTTGCGGTGTACGGAGGACAGGAAGGAGGCCGCGATCAGGAACACGCCGACCAGGCCCGTGATGATCTCGCTGATCTCGTGCTGGATCGTCACCAGCAGGATCCCGGCGAGCGCGCCGATCGCGTAGTGGGCGCCGTGCTCCAGGTAGACGTAGTCGTCCAAGGTGCCCTCGCGGACCAGATAGACCGTCAGCGAACGCACGTACATCGCGCCGACGCCCAGGCCGAGCGCCATCCAGAAGATGTGGTTGGTGATGGCGAAGGCGCCTATCACCCCGTCGAACGAGAAGGACGCGTCCAGCACTTCCAGGTACAGGAAGAGGAAGAACGCGGCCTTGCCGGCCAGGGTGACCGCCGAGACCGGTCTGCCCTCGGCCCTGGCCTTTTCCTCCTCCTCGTGTTCGTGCTCCTCCTCTTCGAGTTTGTCCTCGAAGTAGCCGGAGAGACCGCCGACCACGAGATACGTGACCAGGCCGGCGACGCCGGAGAGCAGCACGGTGGCGGACTTGTCGGCGTGGCCCGTGCTGACATGGGCGTTGGCGGCGAAGGTCATCGCGGTGGCCAGCAGCACGATCAGCGCGACGCACACCGAGAGCATGTCGACCTTGCCGAGTCTGGCGAGCGGGCGTTCCAGCCAGGCCAGCCACTTGATGTCCCGGTCCTCGAGGATGAAGTCCAGGAAGATCATCAGCAGGAACATGCCGCCGAAGGCGGCGATCGCCGGGTGGGCGTCGGTGACCAGGTCCTCGTAGCGGGTCGGGTCGTCGAGGGCGAGCTGCACCGCCTCGATGGGGCCGACCTTCGCGCTGATGGCGACGATCACGACCGGGAACACCAGCCGCATGCCGAACACCGCGATCAGAATGCCGAGGGTGAGGAAGACGCGCTGCCAGAAGGCGTTCATCTTCTTCAGGATCCCGGCGTTGACGACCGCGTTGTCGAAGGACAGCGAGATCTCGAGGATCGACAGGATCAGTACGATCCCGAACGCCTCCCAGCCCCACTGCCACGCGGCGAAGGCAAGGCCGGCCGCCGTGACGGCGAACGACCAGCCGAATGTCCTCAAGATCATGTCTTTCCCATGCAGTCGGAGTGAATACGGAGGCTGGGGGTCTCCGGCGCCGCTCGTGTCACGACGCCGGCCGGTCGAGATGGCTTGTGGGCGCGTGGGGTGCTACCTCGAACCAAACGGCCTTTCCCGTGGCCGTGGGCGTACTGCCCCAATCGGCCGCCAGGGCCGCGACCAGCAACAGGCCGCGACCGCTCTCGGCGTACGGCCCGCCACCGTGCGAGGTCCGGAAAGGGCGAGCCGTGTCGGCCACCTCCACCCGCAGCCGGGCCCTCGTCCAGCTCACGACGACGCTGTACGGGCCGGTGGCGTGCTGCAGCGCGTTGGCGATCACCTCGCCGGAGAGCAGCGCCAGGTCATCCAGCGTCTCGTCCGGAAGCGGCAGACCCCAGTCACCGACCGTCGACAGGACGAGCCGACGCGCCGTGGGAACGGTCTCGTCCCCCGTGCTGAGGGTGAAGCCGCGGCACAGGGGTTCTCTGTGAGTGTGCACCATGATCACCCCTTGACGGGTGCGCTGCCGGTGCGGACCGGGCGGCGACACCGCGGACACGAGCGGCGGGCGTGAGGCAGCAGGCATATGAAGGAGGGGCTGGCAGCGGTTCCCGGGATCGGGCGTACGGCTTGTCGTTCGCCCGCGTTGGTACGCCCGCGCCGGGTAGAGGTTGATCTGTCTGCGATGCGTGGCCGGTCCGTTTCGGGACGGACCGGCCACCTGCGCCTTGCCTGGCTCAGGACTTCTGGGCGAGGGCCTTCAGAGCCTTCTCCGCGCCGGGGTTCAGCTGGACGGGGGTGACGATCTCGGCCATGTCGAGATCGATCTCGGCCGCGGCCGCGTTCACCTTCTCCAGTTCGCTCTTCTTCTCGTAGACGAGGTTGACGATCTCGGCGGCGAGATCCGGGTCGAAGCCCTTCTTCACCAGCAGCACGTTCGGTACCACGATCGTGGGCACGTCCTTGGACTGGTTGTATACGGACTTGGGGATGGAGGCCGTCATGTAGACGTCGCCGTACTCCTGGTTCAGAGCGGACAGGTGCGGTGTCACGTCCAGGAAGCGGACCTCTTTCTTGAGGCTGGTGGTGAGGTCCGTGATCCCGCCGCTGGGCAGTCCGCCGGACCAGAACAGCGCGTCGATCGTGCCGTCCTTCATGGCGTCCACGGTTTCCGGGAGGCCGAGACGGTCGGCGGAGATGTCCTTGGCGGGGTCCAGCCCGGCGGCCTTCAGCAGCCGGTTGGCGATCACTTCCGTGCCGGAGCCGGGGGCCCCGGTGGACACTCTCTTGCCCTTCATGTCTGCGATGGAGTCGATCCCCGCGTCGGAGCGGACCAGTACCTGGGTGTAGTTCGGGTACAGCCGGGTCAGTGCCTCGATGTCCTGGGGGGAGGAGAAGGACTCCTTGCCCTCGACGGCGTCGCCGGCGGTGTCCAGCAGGGAGAAGGCGAGATCGTAGGTGCCGGCTCCGAGGCCCTGGATGTTCTGCACGGAGGCGCCGGTGGTGGTGGCGGTGGCCCGGTAGCCGTCGAGGTTGTCGGAGATCAGCTCCGCGAGTCCGCCGCCGACCTGGTAGTAGACGCCGGTGGTGGGGCCGGTCGCGATGGTGAGCCGGCCTCCCTTCCCGCCGCTGTCGGCGGCCGTGTTCTCGGTCTGCTTCCCGCCACCGCAGGCGGTGGCGAGCAGACCTACGGCGAGAGCGGCGGTGGCGAGGCGCAGGGTGCGCATCCGGTGCTTCATGAGGAGAGCTGTCCTTCCGTGATGGTGTCCGCCTCGGGGTTCTCACCGGTGGTGGAACCCGAGAGGGTGGACTGCCGTCGGCGTACGAGATGCACGCCGAGGGCGAGTACGAGGGCCGCGCAACCCGCGGTGATCGCCACGGGTTCGAGGTACAGCAGGCACAGGGCGGCGGCGGCGCACAGCGCACGCTCCACCGGGCCCGCCGGGCCGAGCAGCCGGCCTCCGGTGGCCGCGGCCAGTGAGGCCACGGCGAGGGCGGAGACCGCGGTGGTCCACAGGACGCCCCACAGGCCGCCGGTGCCGAGCAGATGGGCGCCGTTGTCGGTGAGCACGAAGGCGAACGGCACGAGGAACGCGGGCAGCGAGTACTTCCAGGTCGCCACCATCGTGCGCATCGGGTTGCCGCCGGTGATGGCGGCGGAGGCGGCCGCCGCCATGGCCGTCGGCGGGCTCACCTCGGAGAGCACGGCGTAGTAGAAGATGAACATGTACGCCTCGTGGGTGGCGACTCCCAGTTCGAGCAGAGCCGGCGCGATGATCACCGCGGCGATGATGAACGAGGCGGTGACCGGGACCGCGAGTCCGAGGACGGACACCGCCACGGCCGCGAAGAGCACGGTCAGGACCAGCGTCACGGTCGGGTTCTCGCCGAACACCCCGGCCGCGTCGACGATGACCGAGGCCAGGTTCAGGCCGAGACCGGTCTGGGTGACGACGGCGACGATCATGCCCGCCGCGGCGCAGGTCGCGACGACCGGGAGGACCGACTTGCTGCCCTCGGCGAGGGCTTGGTACAGCCGCCGCGGCGTCATCCTGTGCTTGGGGTCGAGGAACGACAGCAGGAACTGCAGGGCCGTCGCGTAGACCACCGCCCTGAAGGGGGGCAGTCCCATCGCCATGAAGCCGACGATCATGAAGAGGGAGAGGAAGTGGTAGCCGAACCGGCCCAGCAGGCGCAGTGCCGAGGTGGGCTCGTCGTCCACGACGGGCTGGGTGTGGTGCTTGCGGGCGTCGATCTCGACGGCGAGGAGGATGCCCAGGTAGTACAGGAGCGTGGGCACCAGCGCGTACAGCAGGACGGTGAGGTAACTCTCCCTCAGGTACTCGGCGATGATGAACGCGGCGGCGCCCAGTGTCGGCGGGGAGAGGATCGCGCCGATCCCGGCGGCCGCGAGCACTCCGCCGCCCTGCTCCTTGCCGTAACCGGCCCGGCGCAGGACGGGCCAGGCGACCGAGCCCAGGCTGACCGCGGTCGCGGTGCCGGAACCGGAGACGGTGCCGAGGAGGAAGCCCGCGGCGGTCACCGTGCGTCCGGGCGCGCTGCGGGAGCCGCGGAAGGCCGCGAACGACAGGTCGATGAAGAACTTGCCCGCGCCGGAGATGTCGAGGACGGCGCCGAAGATGGTGAACAGGATGATGTAGGTGCCGGCGACGTTCAGCGGTACGCCGTAGACCCCGTCGGTGCCCATGAAGAAGTGGGCCGCGATCGCGTCGATGTCGAAGCCGCCGTGCGCCAGTGACCAGTCGTACGGCAGCAGTCCGCCGTAGTACGCGTACACCAGGAAGCTCGCGCAGAAGGCCGGCAGGACCCAGCCGGTGGTGCGTCGGCACGCCTCCAGGACCAGCACGATCATGGCGAGGCCGGCCGCCGTGTCCAGCGAGGTCGGCAGCTGGCGCCGCTCGATGAAGGCGTCGAACTCCAGCAGCGGGTACAGGCACACGGCGAGTGCCGCCGCGGCGAGCAGCCAGTCGAGCCACCCCGGGTCGTCGTGGCGGACGGCCGCCTTGTCCGGCACCCCGTCGGCGGGCGCGGTGCGGTCACCGCGTCGCCAGGGCAGCAGCAGCGCCGGTACCCGCACCGTCCCGCGGTGGGTCAGGAAGATCAGCGGCAGCGTCCCCGCGAGGAAGAGGGTCAGGTAGTACTGGGTGCCCTTGGCAACCGGAAAGAAGATCGCGTACAGCACGAAGACCGACAGCGCGGCGCACACCGCGGACACGGCCGCGGAGACCTGGGGGGAGAGTTTCCGGGCCGGCCGCTCCTGCTCGAACTCGGCCACGAGTTCCTCGGCTGATCGCGGCCTCGACTCGGGCGGCACCGTTGCCATGCTCATCGCGGCTTCTCCTGGGACTAGGCGGTTCGTGGTGTCCCAGACCGTGGCAGCTGTTCACATGCGTGCAACAGAGCACGACCGAGGACTTAACGTAGGTTTAGGGTTCAGTGACGGCGGTCACTTCTACGCTCATCGCACCGGCTGTGACCTGCGCGCTCCCTCGGCACCTGTGCCGCCGGGCCTCAGGGCCCGCCGGATTCCATCCACCGGGAGGCCGTGTGCGGATACTTCTCGTCGAGGACGACAACCGGGTCGCCGACGCCCTCACCGGTGCCCTCCGGCGCCACGGATACGAGGTACGGCGTGCCGCGAACGCCGCCGACGCCCTGGCGGCACCCCCCGCCGATCTCGTGCTGCTCGATCTGGGCCTGCCCGACCGGGACGGCATCGAGGTCTGCCGCGAACTGCGCGCCCGCGGCGGCGTACCGGTGATCGCGGTGACCGCGAGGGGAGACGAGCCCGACCGGGTGCGGGGGCTGCGCAGCGGCGCCGACGACTACGTGGTGAAACCGTTCGGCACCGCGGAGTTGCTGGCCCGTATCGAGGCGGTGCTCCGGCGCAGCGTGAGCCAGCGCGGCCATGAGGACCGGCTCGTCGCCGTCGAGGGACTGGAGGTGGACCTCGGGCGGCGCACGGTCACCGTGGACGGGCGCAGCGTCGCCCTGACCTTCAAGGAATTCGAGGTTCTCGCCCTGCTGGCCCGCGCGGGCGGCGCCGCCGTACCCCGCGACCGGATCGTGGTGGAGGTGTGGCAGACGACGTACGACGGCATGTCACGCACCCTCGACGTCCATGTGGCCACCCTGCGCGGCAAGCTGGGGCGGGCGGGGGGCTTGGTACAGACCGTGCGAGGGTTCGGGTACCGGCTCTCCGCGGGGCCGGGGGCGGCCCGTGGTCCGGGGGACGGCACCGGTCCGGGAGCCGGCGGTGGTGGCGCGGAGGCCGGCGGTCCGGCGGCGGCAGGCGAGTGAGGACGCCGGATGCGCCGCCGACTTCTCTTCATCGCCTTCGTCCTGGTCGCAGGTCTGATCGTCGCGCTCAGCCTGCCCCTGGTGCGGGCCACCGCGGAGCGTACGGTCCAGAGTTCGTTCATCGGAAGGGTCGAGGACGGCGCCTGGTTCGCGGACCTGGCCGCCACCGCCCTGGAGTCGGGGCGGACCGGCCGTCTGGAGGCCGCCGCCGACCGCTACGCGAACCTCTACGACTCACGCGTCGCGGTGGTCGACGCCGACAGCGAGACCGTGATCGCCTCGCGCCCCGTCGACCTGGAGGAGCCGCAGGTGCGGTCGGCGTTGCTGCTCGCCCTCGCCGACCGGCCTCCCGAGCAGCCCGGGGTGTGGTGGCCATGGGACGACCGGCCCTTCGTGCTGGCCGAGCCCGTCCGGCGGGACGGCCGCGTGCTGGGCGCCGTGCTGATCGTCTCACCCACCGAACAGGCCCGTTCCGAGGTGGCCGACCATCTGACGCTGGTGGTGCTGGGCAGCCTCGCGGCACTCGTCCTGGTGGTGATCGCGGTCGCGGCGCCGGTGGTCCGCTGGGTGCTCCGTCCTGTCCACGACCTGGACCGTGCCACCCATGAGGTCGCCCTCGGGAGCCTGAAGACCCGTGTGTCGGAGCGGGTGGGTGCCCCGGAACTGCGCCGCCTCGCCAACCACTTCAACGTGATGGCGGACAGCATGCACGCCTCCCAGGAGCAGCAGCGGGCGTTCGTGGCACAGGCGTCCCACCAACTGCGCAATCCGCTGACCGCGCTCCGGCTGCGGGTGGAGAACCTGGAGGAGTTCGTGAACGACCCGCGCGGTCTGAACGAACTGCACTTCGCCGTGGAGGAGGCCGACCGGTTCGGCGAGATACTCGACGGGCTGCTGCGGCTGGCCAGGGCGGAGGCGTCGGAGGCGGAAAGGGGACCGGTCGACGTCACCGCCGTGGTGACGCACCGGGTCGATGCCTGGCGGGCTGCCTTCTCCGGTGCGGGTGTCCCGCTCACCACGCGGATTCCCGACGGGGTGAGCGCGCTGTCCCTGCCCGACTGTCTCGACCACGCACTCGACACCCTGCTCGACAACGCCCTCAAGTTCGGCGAGGGGGCACCGGTCGATGTCTCCGTGCACCGCGCCCCGGCCGGGGCAGCGATGGAGACGGTCGAGGTGACGGTACGGGATGCCGGCCCCGGCCTGACCGCGGAGGAACTGTCCCAGGCGGGCGGGAGGTTCTGGCGCAGCACACGTCATCAGAACGTCCGCGGCACCGGGCTCGGCCTCGCACTCACCCGCATGGTGGTGGAGGCGGGCGGCGGTGAACTGCTCCTGGCAGCCGCGCGGCCACACGGACTCTCCGCCACCGTACGGCTGCCCGCCGCGCCGGCACTGCCCGGCGATCCCCTGTCCGATCCGCTGTGAGGGGAGCCGGTGACGGTACTTGCGAGCGGTCAGGGATGTGACTCGCGGTACCACCGAGCGGCGCCGGGGTGCAGCTCCAGCGGGTGGGTGGCGATAGCCGTACGCCGGTCGAGGCGGCGGGCCTCAGGGTGCGCCCGGATCAGCCGGGACTGCCCCTCGAACAGCAGCCGGGTCAGCCAGTACGCCTCCGCGTCCGGCATGTCCCGCCGTACCACCAGGAAGTTCGGCACGCTCACCGTGGTCACCGCGCTCTGCGCGCCGTACACGACGGCCGGCACGGTGGTCTCGGTGTACAGCTCGCCGTAGGACCCGGTGAGCTCGTCGACCACGTCGCCGAGGTCGACGAGGCGGATCATGGTGCTGCGGCGCAGTTCGGTGATGGCTCCGGTCGGCAGACCGCCGCTCCAGAAGAAGGCGTCGATACGCCCCTCGGCCAAGGCGGTCGCCGACTCGCGCACATCCAGCCGCAGCGAGGTCAGGTCACCGTCGGGGGAGAGCCCGGAGACCTTCAGGATGCGCTCGGCGATCAGCGCCGTGCCTGAGCCCTCGGACCCCACGGAGACCCGCAGCCCGCGCAGCGCCTTCGCGCTGCGGACCGGGCTGTCCGCGCGGACCACCAACTGCACATAGTTGTCGTAGAGCGAGGCCAGCGCCACCAGGGGCAGCTTGCGGGAGAAGGGCGCGCTGCCGGCGACCGCGTCGGCGGCGGAATCGGCGAGGGTGAAGCCCGCCTGTGCCTGGTCGGCGGCCACCCGGCGCAGATTGTCCACACTGCCTCCGGTGTGCAGAACCCGCGCCGAGACGTCCGGCAGCCTTCTCTCGATGAGGTCGGCGTAACCGGCCCCGTAGTCCGCGTAGACACCGCCCGGGTTGCCGGTGGCCACCCTGATCTCCCCGGACGGGCGGGGCGGCGCGTCGTCTCCGCCGCACCCTGCGAGCAGCAGTGCCGCGGTGAGGGCGGCGGCGAGTACGCGTGCCAGCCGCATGGGCACCTCCCTCGACGTTCCGAGCCGCGCACAGGGCGTGCGGCCCATGCGGTGCGGGGTCCGATGGGCCGACTCGGTCAGCCTATCCGTCTGCGAAGACGGCGGTCAGTGACCGGGCGGTGGGCGGTCGGCGGCGTCCCCGACGGTGCTGCCGTACGGTGAACAGCCCGGCGGCCGCAAGCCCAAACCCGGCAGCACCGACTCCTACCGCGCCGCGGCTGAACCCCGTCCATCCCCTCGGCCCGTCTCCGTGACAGACGGTGGGCCGTCCCCGGTCTCTGCGTTCCTCAGGATGTCGATCGATCCGGCTCAGAAGACCTACCGCCACGGGCACGCCGCACGAGATGCCTCGCCAACAACACCACCCAGGCCACCATCGTCGACGTCGCAGCAATCCTCACCCAGGGCGCGCTGCCACGTGGCGCAACGCCAACGCCCGTCACCGCGACGTCCTGGCCGCCGAACGTAAGGAACGCGCCCGCATCCGAAGCGAGAAGAGCATCCGCTGGGGCGGACGCCCCCTCGCCACCGCAGCCTGAAGAGCCCGGCGCACCTACGCGGTTACCAGCACACTAGTGAGCCCAGGGCGGTGTGATGGTGTTGCCGTCAGCCAGTTTGGCGATGAGCCCGACACGTGTGGTGACCCACATGTGGGCGGGCTGGTCGGTGGTGTTGGCGACCGTCAGTTCGGAGCCAGCAGGTGCCACTGCCGCGTCACCTGCGCGGAGTCCGGCGCTCTCACCGTCGATGGTGAGTCGGAGGCGACCGGAGAGAACGTAGAAGGTCTCCTCGTCGCTGATCGTGTGGGTCGGCCCCACCATTGCAGCCGGGATCTCGACGCGCCAGGCGGCGAGGTCCCGGCTGCCGGTGTCCGGACGGACGTAGGAAACGAAACGGCCACCGTGAATCTCGTGTACGACGGCCTCGTCACTGCGGATGAATTTCCCGGCAGATGTACCTACACCGCCACCAGCAGCACCTGTTCAACGAGCGGCAGACACCACGGACACACCACCTATCACCACCCACGTTCACGGACTTCCCGCAGAGGGCATTTGATCTAGGCGTATTACCCTGTATGCCCTAATCGGCAAGGGGCGCCGCCTCGGCAGGGTAATGGCTACCGGGGTGGCTTGAGGAGGGCTTCGACGTGGGTGTCGAGGGTCGATCAGGCGCGGTCGGCACGACACGACCGACATCGCACGCTGCGAGGCCACTTCGGTGACAACCCTCCGTGCAGGCTGACGGATGCTCAGGTATCTCTGACGTATCGTCAGCCATTCAAGATCATATTGCACGTGCGTTGCACAAGATGCTGAAAAACAACAGTGATCAGTGAAGGGTCGTGAAGGTGAGTATTAGCAGGTCAGCTGGCATGTTGAGGTGTCGTGCCCCATGCCTCCAAGGGGCACGACACCGCGCCGCTCAGATGTCCCGGAAGATCTCGATCTGCGCCCCCACCGTGTTCAGGCGTTCCGCGAGGTCCTCGTAACCCCGGTTGATGACGTAGACGTTGCGGAGCACGGACGTGCCCTCGGCGGCCATCATCGCCAGGAGGACGACCACGGCCGGACGCAGGGCGGGCGGGCACATCATCTCGGCGGCGCGCCAGCGCGTGGGGCCCTCGACCAACACCCGGTGCGGGTCGAGGAGTTGGAGGCGGCCGCCGAGGCGGTTGAGGTCGGTCAGATAGATCGCGCGGTTGTCGTAGACCCAGTCGTGGATGAGGGTCTGGCCCTGTGCGGCGGCGGCGATGGCCGCGAAGAAGGGGACGTTGTCGATGTTCAGGCCGGGGAACGGCATGGGGTGGATCTTGTCGATCGGCGCCTGGAGTTTCGAGGGGCGGACGGTGAGGTCCACCAGGCGGGTACGGCCGTTGTCGGCGAAGTACTCCGGTGAGCGGTCGTGGTCGAGACCCATCTCCTCCAGGACCGCCAGTTCGATCTCCAGGAACTCGATCGGCACCCGGCGCACGGTCAGTTCGGACTCCGTGACGACGGCGGCGGCCAGCAGGCTCATCGCCTCCACCGGGTCCTCGGAGGGCGAGTAGTCGACGTCGACGTCGAGGTGCGGCACCCCGTGCACGGTGAGGGTGGTGGTGCCGATGCCCTCCACCCGTACGCCGAGCGCCTCCAGGAAGAAGCAGAGGTCCTGGACCATGTAGTTGGAGGAGGCGTTGCGGATGACCGTCACTCCGTGGTGGCGGGCGGCGGCCAGCAGCGCGTTCTCCGTCACCGTGTCACCGCGCTCGGTCAGCACGATCGGGCGGCCGGGGGTGACGGACCGGTCCACCTCGGCGTGGTACAGCCCCTCGGTGGCCGTGATGTCGAGGCCGAACCGGCGCAGCGCGATCATGTGCGGCTCGATCGTCCGCGTCCCCAGGTCGCAGCCGCCCGCGTAGGGCAGCGTGAAGTGGTCCATGCGGTGCAGCAGGGGACCGAGGAACATGATGATCGAGCGGGTGCGGCGGGCGGCGTCCGCGTCGATCGCGGCGAGGTCCAGCGCGGCCGGCGGCACGATCTCCAGGTCGACACCGCCGTTGATCCACCGGGTGCGTACGCCGATGGAACCGAGCACCTCCAGAAGGCGGTACACCTCCTCGATGCGGGCCACCCTGCGCAGCACGGTGCGCCCCTTGTTCAGCAGGGAGGCGCACAGCAGCGCGACGCACGCGTTCTTGCTGGTCTTCACGTCGATCGAACCCGACAGCCGACGCCCGCCGACGACCCGCAGATGCATCGGACCCGCGTATCCCAGCGAGACGATCTCACTGTCCAGGGCTTCACCGATTCGGGCGATCATCTCAAGGCTGATGTTTTGATTACCGCGCTCGATACGATTCACCGCGCTCTGACTCGTACCGAGCGCCTCCGCCAACTGTGACTGTGTCCAGCCGCGGTGCTGCCTTGCGTCACGGATGAGCTTGCCGATGCGTTCGAGGTAGTCGTCTGCCATGAGGCGAGGTTATCTCAGATATGAGATTGCACCTCTTGGGGGGCCTGTTGGAGGTGTGGCCGACGACCATTCAGGTGACGGGACGTCAGTCGTGCGGTGCGGGTCAGTGGCGCCTGGCGTTGCGCGTGCGGCGCCAGCCGAAGGGGCCGGGCAGGTCCATCGAGGTCGTACGGCGTCCCGTGCTGCTGTGGGTGTGGCGCGGGCCGTTGCGGCCCCCGGTGGTGATGGACCAGGAACGCTTGTTGATGTTCAGTCGCACACCCGGCAGGATGCGGAAGCTCTTGCGGAACGTGAGCGGCATGTGTGCCTCCCTCCCGACAACTTGACGCAGGCCGGGTACCCCGCCAGACGGTGTGCATCCCTGCCGTGCGACGACAACTATGCGTTCCGTGAGGGGGGTTGGCTCCGCATGGCGGCGGTGGACCGCCGCGTTCCGCCCGGCCGCGCGTGTCAGCGGGGCGGCAGGGGCGGCAGTACGCAGAACTCGTGACCGTCGGGGTCGGCCAGCACCACCCAGTCGACGTCGCCCTGGCCGATGTCGATCCGGGTCGCGCCGAGGGAGACGAGGCGGTCGACCTCCGCCCGCTGGTCGCCGCCGACGGGCGGGGCGAGATCGAAGTGGAGGCGGTACTTGCCGGTCTTCGGGGCCAGCGGCGGACCGCCCCAGGTGATCTTCGTGCCGCCGTGCGGCGCCTGGATCGCGGTCTCCTCGTCCTGGTCCCAGACCAGGGGCCAGTCGAGGGCCCGGCTCCAGAAGTACCCGACCTCCTGCGAGCCGTCGCTCGCCAGGGCGCCGATGAACCCGCAGCCGGCGAGGAAGTTGTTGCCCGGCGGGATGACACAGAACTCGTTGCCCTCGGGGTCGGCGAGGACCACGTGCTTCTCCTCCGGCAGCTGGCCGATGTCGATGTGCCGGCCGCCGAGGTCGAGCGCCCTCGCCACGACCTGTCGCTGGTCGTCCGGGGACTGGCTGGTGAGGTCGAAGTGCATCTGGTTCGGGACGGTCTTCTTCTCCTGGCTCGGCAGGAAACGGAGCCGGAACCCGTTCTCGTCGTCCGGGGCGAGCGCGACGGCGCCGTAGGGATCGTCGGCGGCCTCCCAGCCCAGCACGCCGGCCCAGAACCGCGCCAGACCGGCGGGGTCGTGCGCGTCGAAGCAGAGTGCGTGCAGGTGGGAGGTCATCCCGGGATTCTCCGATCGCTGGCTCACGGCCCCGCCCCGGACTGGTCCGGCACCGGACGGGACTCGTCCCCGCACCCATGAGGCCCACCATGCTAGGAACCCGGGAAACCGCCGTGCAACGCAAATAGCGGCGCCCCCGGCCTCGCCCCAGGGCGCCCGGTGGCCGCCCGTTCGCGGCTTCGGGGCGCCCGGTGGACGATCGAGGGGCGCCCGGAGATTGGCGCACGCCACATCCGGCCGGGCATGACCAGCCCGCGCCCATGTACTACTGTTATCTCGACATCGAGATATCTGCCGAGGCGCACCTCGGCCGCACGTCGAGGTCGGTCCGAAGGTAAGGGCTACCTAACTTAGCCTTACCTTAGCGGATCGGCCAAGGGGGCGTGGCGGCAGGATGCGGTGGTACGCGCACATGGAATGAAGGAGACTGTCGTGTCGGCGAACAGCTTCGACGCCCGCAGCACGCTGCAGGTGGGCGACGAGTCGTACGAGATCTTCCGGCTGGACAAGGTGGAGGGCTCGGCTCGCCTGCCCTACAGCCTCAAGGTCCTGCTGGAGAACCTGCTCCGCACGGAGGACGGCGCGAACATCACCGCCGACCACATCCGTGCCCTCGGCGGCTGGGACTCGCAGGCCCAGCCCAGCCAGGAGATCCAGTTCACCCCGGCCCGCGTGATCATGCAGGACTTCACGGGTGTGCCCTGTGTCGTGGACCTCGCCACCATGCGTGAGGCCGTCAAGGAGCTCGGCGGCGACCCGGCGAAGGTCAACCCGCTCTCCCCGGCCGAGCTGGTCATCGACCACTCCGTCATCGCCGACAAGTTCGGCACCAACGAGGCCTTCGCGCAGAACGTCGAGCTGGAGTACGGCCGCAACAAGGAGCGCTACCAGTTCCTGCGCTGGGGCCAGACCGCCTTCGACGACTTCAAGGTCGTACCCCCCGGCACCGGCATCGTCCACCAGGTGAACATCGAGCACCTGGCGCGCACGGTCATGGTCCGTAACGGCCAGGCGTACCCCGACACCCTCGTCGGCACCGACTCGCACACCACCATGGTCAACGGCCTCGGCGTCCTCGGCTGGGGCGTCGGCGGCATCGAGGCCGAGGCCGCGATGCTCGGCCAGCCGGTCTCCATGCTCATCCCGCGGGTTGTCGGCTTCAAGCTCACCGGTGAGCTGACCCCCGGCACCACCGCCACCGACCTCGTGCTCACGATCACCGAGATGCTGCGCAAGCACGGTGTCGTCGGCAAGTTCGTCGAGTTCTACGGCGAGGGCGTGGCCGCCACCTCCCTCGCCAACCGCGCCACCATCGGCAACATGTCGCCGGAGTTCGGCTCCACCGCCGCGGTCTTCCCGATCGACGGCGAGACCATCAAGTACCTCAAGCTCACCGGTCGCTCCGAGCAGCAGCTCGCGCTCGTCGAGACGTACGCCAAGGAGCAGGGCCTCTGGCTGGACCCGGCCGCCGAGCCCGACTTCTCCGAGAAGCTGGAGCTGGACCTCTCCACGGTCGTCCCCTCCATCGCCGGCCCGAAGCGCCCGCAGGACCGTATCGTCCTCGCGAACGCCGCCGAGCAGTTCAAGCAGGACGTCCTCAACTACGTCGACTCCGTGGACGAGTCCGGCAAGGAGTCCTTCCCGGCCTCCGACTCCCCGGCCGTCGCCCCGAACGGAGCCCCGTCCAACCCGGTCACCGTGACCGCCCCCGACGGCTCGACGTACGAGATCGACCACGGCGCGGTGACGGTCGCGGCCATCACCTCCTGCACCAACACCTCCAACCCGTACGTCATGGTCGCCGCCGCGCTGGTGGCCAAGAAGGCGGTCGAGAAGGGCCTGACCCGCAAGCCGTGGGTCAAGACCACCCTCGCCCCGGGCTCGAAGGTCGTCACCGACTACTTCGACAAGGCGGGCCTGACCCCCTACCTCGACAAGGTCGGCTTCAACCTCGTCGGCTACGGCTGCACCACCTGCATCGGCAACTCCGGCCCGCTGCCGGAGGAGGTCTCCAAGGCCGTCAACGACCACGACCTCGCGGTCACCTCGGTCCTCTCCGGCAACCGGAACTTCGAGGGCCGGATCAACCCCGACGTCAAGATGAACTACCTGGCCTCCCCGCCGCTGGTCGTCGCGTACGCCCTCGCGGGCTCCATGAAGGTGGACATCACCCGCGACGCCCTCGGCACGGACCAGGAGGGCAAGCCGGTCTACCTGTCCGACATCTGGCCCTCCGAGGCCGAGGTCAACGACGTCGTCGCCAACGCCATCGGCGAGGACATGTTCAACAAGTCCTACAAGGACGTCTTCGCCGGCGACGCCCAGTGGCAGGCCCTGCCGATCCCCGAGGGCAACACCTTCGAGTGGGACGCGGAGTCGACGTACGTCCGCAAGCCCCCCTACTTCGAGGGCATGACGATGGAGACCACCCCGGTCTCCGACATCGCCGGCGCCCGCGTCCTCGCCAAGCTGGGCGACTCGGTCACCACCGACCACATCTCCCCGGCCGGTGCGATCAAGGCCGACACCCCCGGAGGCAAGTACCTCACGGAGCACGGTGTCGAGCGTCGTGACTTCAACAGCTACGGCTCCCGCCGAGGCAACCACGAGGTCATGATCCGCGGCACGTTCGCCAACATCCGCCTGCGCAACCAGATCGCGCCGGGCACCGAGGGCGGCTACACCCGCGACTTCACGCAGGACGGCGGGCCGGTCTCCTTCATCTACGACGCCTCGCGCAACTACATCGAGCAGGGCATCCCGCTGGTCATCCTGGCCGGCAAGGAGTACGGCTCCGGTTCGTCCCGTGACTGGGCGGCCAAGGGCACGGCCCTCCTCGGCGTCAAGGCCGTCATCGCCGAGTCCTACGAGCGCATCCACCGCTCGAACCTCATCGGCATGGGCGTGCTCCCGCTGCAGTTCCCGGAGGGTGCCTCGGCCGCCTCCCTCGGCCTCACCGGCGAGGAGACCTTCTCCTTCACCGGCGTCGAGGAGCTGAACAACGGCACCACCCCGCGCACGGTGAAGGTCACCACCGACAGCGGTGTCGAGTTCGACGCGGTCGTCCGCATCGACACCCCCGGTGAGGCCGACTACTACCGCAACGGCGGCATCATGCAGTACGTGCTGCGCAGCCTGATCCGCAAGTAAGCGGTCCGGTACGGCGGTTGAGGGCCGCATCCCCGGTGACGGGGGTGCGGCCCTTCGGCACTTCCTCGCGTGCGGCCCTTCGTGTGGTCCTACAGCCAGCCTCGCTGCGCCGCCCGTGCCCCCAGCTGGAAGCGGCTCGCTGCCCCGAGCCGGTCCTGTAATTCACTCACCCGCCGCCGCAGGGTCCGCAGGCTCACCCCGAGATGGCGGGCCACCGCCTCGTCTTTCATCCCGGCCGCCAGCAGCCGGGTCAACGTCCGCTCCCCCTCGGAGAGTTCACCCTCACCGACCGGCTGACCGAGCGGCGTCGCCTGTTGCCAGGCCAGGTCGAACAGTTTCTGCAGCGCCTCGGTCACCGCCGAGTGCCGTACGACCGCCGCGCAGTAGCCGCCCGCGTCGGACGAGGTCAGCGGCAGCATCGCCCGACGGCCGTCGACCACCAGCATCTTGACCGGCACCGAGGGCATCACCCGCGCCTGCTCGCCGAGTTCGACCATCTTCCAGGCGTGGAGGAGGACGTCCGGGTCCTCCAGGGCGGTCGCCGCGTACACCGTGCGATAGATGATCCCGCGGCTGAGCAGATCCGACTGCAGGTCCAACTGCGGGGTGCGCGGAGCCAGATACGGGGGAGTGTCGAAGACGCACACCTCGTGCTCGGCCCGTGCGTACAGCTCCTCCAGGCGAGCCGCGTTGGCGCCCTCGCCGGAGACCACCTCGACCAGCCGGGACGGCTCCTCCCGCAGCAGTCCGGCCTCGTGTGCGGTGACCATCTCCTCGGCGGTGGCGGCCAGGAGTTCGGACTCGGTCTCGCGCCGCCGGATCAGCGCCCGGATCGCCACCCGGGGGTCGACCGCGCGCAACCCGCCCATGGAGTCCGGCGGTTGGAGCAGACCGAGCGCGAGCAGCCGGTTGCAGGAGTCGCGGACCCGGGCCGGCTCGGCGCCGGTCAGCAGCGCCCAGCCGGCCGCGCCCGCGTCGGGCTGGTGGAGGACCGACCGGTACACCAGCTCGTCGAAGGCGGAGACCCCCACCGCGGACCAGGGGCTCGCGGCGGGGGCCGGTTCTGTGGTGGCGTGCGCCGTCTCGTGTGCCGTGTTCACCATGTCCCGGCACGGTAGACGAACTCTGTTAAGGCTGAGGCACATGTGGTGGGTGACGTCGGTTTCGGGTCGCGTCCGCCACAGGTCCGCTCCTACGTCAGGCCGAACGCCCTCAGCACGGTCTGGTCGATCCCGTTGCCGTCGCGGTCGGTGGCCCGCACCCGCAGCGACACCGACTCGGCGTCCTTTGCCGGCGTGAACCGCGCCTTGCCGCTCTTCACCCTCACCTCCTTCCAGGACGTGCCGTCGTCGTAGGAGACCCAGGCCTCGAGGCTGCGCGCCTTCACACTGCCCAGCTGGTCGGCGACCGGCAGATCGATCTTCAACTCCTGTCCCCTCTTGGCCCGGTTGAGGAGGTCGAGGCCCTGCGGGACGATGCCGACCGTGAGCAGCGGCAGGACCGTCTCCGTGGTGGTGTGCGCCGAGGCGAAGGTCCACTCGGTGTGCGTGCTCGTGGAGTACTTGGCCCAGGCTGCCCGGCGCCGCACGTCCAGCTCGAAGCGGTACGAGGCCTCGGCCGCCGGCACGTCGAAGACGCCGTAGCCGCCGAGCAGCGAGTCGCCGACCAGCTTGCCGTCCGCGTAGAGCCTGCCCTTGCCGGTGGTGTCGGTGCCGTCGATGTACCCGTAGTGGCCCGGCGCGGAGTCGTTCAGCTCCGTCACCGACATGGTGAGTTCGTCACCGGTGCGTCTGGACAGGCCGTACTCCTCGCTGGCTCCGGGGCGGATCACCTGGCGCAGCCAGTTCTCGGCGCGCTCGTCCGTGCCCGCCTTGTCGAAGGTCCGCAGCGGGCTCCACTGGCCCCTGAGCGTCTCCCAGTTCGGATAGACGGTGTGCCAGGTACGGGTGTCGGGGTCGACGTAGTAGTACTCGTCGCGTTCCGTACCGAGCCGCATGGAGTGGCTGCTCTCGACGCCGAACAGCTGCCAGGGGCGGAAGGTGTACAGGGCGTCCGCGCCGATCTCGCCGGCCGTGGCCCCGTGGTAACGGGCCTTCCGCTTCACCGTGTTGGAGTGGTCGAGGTCGTATGTCTGGTCCGCGGAGATGGCTCCGCTCTGTGCGGCGAGCAGGTTGTAGACGTACGGGCTGACCGGCGTACCGCTCAGCTTCAGCGTGACCTTCTCGCCCGCCTTCAGCAGGCCGGTGAGCGCGGCGCCCTCCTCGCCGGTGGCGATCATCAGTGGGACGGTGGTCGCCCGGTCCACGGTCTCGATCCAGAACCCGGGTGTCCTGCGGTACGCGATGAGGTAACCGGCGCCGGCCTTGGTCGCGTTGTCCAGCGCGTTCTGCGCCCGCTCCGTGGCGCCGAGCGCGACCACCGCCACCTTGCCCCTGACGTCGAGCCCCGCGAAGTCGGCCTCGGTACCGCCGCCCGCGTCGACCGCCCGGACCCTGTGGTCACCGCTGATCTTCAGCGGGAAGTCCTCGTACGTCTGGGAGTAGTAGAG
Organism: Streptomyces sp. NPDC057438; assembly: GCF_042802995.1. Classification (NCBI taxonomy): domain Bacteria; kingdom Bacillati; phylum Actinomycetota; class Actinomycetes; order Kitasatosporales; family Streptomycetaceae; genus Streptomyces; species Streptomyces sp. NPDC057438. The sequence goes on along the minus strand of NZ_JBHVDD010000012.1, from coordinate 107,136 downwards.
GGAGGACAGAGAGGTCTTCTGCGGGCTGGTGACGCTCGCCGTCAACTCCTTCTCGTACATGCGGAACTTGGCGGTGAACTCCAGGGTGCCCTCGGTGACCCGCTCGGTCGGCGTGACATAGACGTGCTTGGTCCAGAAGCCCTGGCTGTAGGTGAGCCCCCAGCCGTTGGTCGCCCCCTCGCGGTGCACATTGGTGGTGAAACCCTGGAACTCGGAGTTCTGCTTCGTCCTCGGTTTGATCTCCACCGCCTTGCGGGCGTCGAGGACGACCTCGGTGTCCTTGTTCACCTTGATCTCGGGGCTGATCACGACGGAGGTGCCGACGGCCAGACCACCCGCGTCGCGGTCCGGGATCCAGGTCGAGACGGCATAGGTGCCGGCCGGGACCTCCCAGGTCCAGCCGGTGCCGAGGAAGCCGTACTCGTCGGGGATGGCGTTGTTCAGTTCCATGAGCGTGTAGATCGACCCGCCGGTGGGCGCCTTGCCGTTCCGGCCCAGGAGGGAGACCGCGAGGTCGTACGTCTTCGGAGCCTTCTCGAAGCCGACGCCCGTGGTGACCTGGATGTCGTCGGCGGTCGCCGTCACATGGCCGGTGTACCTGCCCTCGCTCTCCTGGGCGGGGTCGACGCCGACCGGGAGCGTGGCGGTGCCCCGCGCGGGGACGGTCAGAGAGTGATCGCCCACGGTGAGGTCGGGGAGCGACGAGGAGATCTTCAACTCCACTGCTCTGTCGGTGGCGTTGGTGTACGTGATGTCCTGGGTGGTGACCCCGGTGTCGCCGTCCTCGAACCGGCCGAAGCTCAGCGTCGGGGTCGCGAAGACGTTCTGCCCGACGGCCCGCACGGCGTCGACCCGGCCGTCGCCCTGCTCGAACGCGGAGTCGTCGGCGTTGGTCCTCGCCGTGCTCGCCAGGGCTTCCTTGATCTGCCGCCCGGTCCAGTCCGGGTGCGCCTGCGCGACCAGCGCCGCGGCGCCCGCGACATGCGGGGTCGCCATCGACGTACCGTTCGCCGCCGTGTAGTCGTCGTCGACCGGCGTACCCATGGCGGTACCGGCGGCACGGGCCGCGGTGATGCCCACGCCCGGCGCGGTGATCTCCGGTTTGACCGCGAAGTCACCGGGGCGCGGGCCGCGTCCGGAGAACGAGGCCAGCTTGTCGGACTTGTCGACCGCGCCGACGGTGAGCGCCGAGTCGGCGATGCCCGGGGTGCCCACGGTCTGCTCGCCCGGACCGGCGTTGCCCGACGCGATGACGAAGAGGGTGCCGGTGGACGCGGACAGCTCGTCGACGGTCTCGCTGAGCACGTCGGAGGAGCCGGTCGCCGTACCGCCCAGTGACATGGAGACGATCTTCGCGCCGGAGTTCGCCGCCCACTCCATGCCCGCGATGATCCACGACGACTGGCCCTTGCCCGCGTCGTTCAGCACCTTGCCGACCAGCAGCTCCGCGCCCGGCGCCACGCCCTTGCGCCTGCCGTCCGAGGCCGCTCCGGAACCGGCGATCGTGGACGCCACATGGGTGCCGTGCCCGTGGCCGTCCCGCACCGCCTGGTCCGGGACGAAGCTCCGGGAGTCGGCGATCCGGTCCGCGAGGTCCGGGTGCCCGGTGTCCACGCCCGTGTCCAGGACCGCGACCTTCACGCCCTTGCCGTCGTGGCCCGACCGCCACACCTCGGGCGCGCCGATCTGCGGGACGCTCGTCTCCAGGGACACCTTCACCTGGGCGTCCAGCCAGATCCGGTCGAGACCCCCGCCGAGCCGTCGCGCGGCCTTCGAGGTGGGTTCGGTGCCGAGCGCGGGGGCGATGTCCGCCCAGAACGCGGTCGACTTCTTCGCGCTGAGCGCCGCACCGTCGATGCCGGGCAGCGCGAGCGTACGGCGGGCGCCGACGGGGGTCGCACGGCCCTTGTCGTACGTCGCGATCACGGGGGTGCTGTCGGTCCTCGCGTCGGTGTATCCCTGCTTCACCAGCCGGGTGACGTTGAAGAGGGCCGGGTCGAGGCGGCCCGCCCGCACCAGCGGGATGGCGTCCGTCGGCAGGACACTGATCTCGCCGTCGCGTTCGCTCGACAGGAACGTGGCGGCCTCGCGCCCCGCACCGCGCCGCACGTCGACGGCGTGTCTGCCGTCCGGGCCGGGGGTGATCGAGACGGTGTCCCCGGTGATGAGGGTGACGGTCCGGCTCGTGGGCGCGCTCACGGGGCCGGTCGTCCCGCCGCCGGTCGCGCTGCCGATGCCGATGGCCCGGGTGCGGGCATCGGCGATGCCGGGGCCGGCGGTCGCGGGCGTGATCGCCGCCGCGAGCAGACCGGCCGCTCCTGCCGCGGCCCCGAGGGTGTGGAGTCTTCGCATAGGTGGTGCGTCCTCCCCTGAACGCTGACGAACGCTTCCGGCCTGGTGGGCGGAAGCCAGTGATCAGAGTGGGCGGCGCGTGGAGAGAGGCTCAAGGGGTTGCCGTGGCCGGTCCGTGCCAACGCCCTCTTCGGTCAGCGGAGTTGGCGGTACGTCCCCGGTGCGCCGGAGAGCCGCCGCCCCGGCGTACCTCCGGATGCGGGGCCGGTCCGTCGGCACGCTCGCCGCGCGGCTCGACGGGGTGGGGAACACCACCTCCGGCGAGGCCGTCCGGCGGAGACGGTGCCCCGCGGACCCTCGGCGCCGGGCAGCGGGCCGATCTCGGCGGCGTCGCGTCCGACGGCATCCCGGGCGACGGTGCTACGACCGACGCCCCCCCCACGCCCCCGGACCGTGCCCGGCCCCGGCAGCCGCCGGATCACCGTCCGTCGTGCGCCGGGGCCCACCGGGTCCACCGGGACCGGGCAGCCGAAGCCGGCCGACGAGCAGCCCCGAGGACACCCCCCGGAGCCCTACGCGACCAACTGCCGGGCGGCTGAGCCGGGAAGCGGCCCCACCGGCTGTCGCGCACCTCGCCGGAGGGAACCCTGGCGTTGTCGAGGCCGAAGGGCGAAGACTTGGCCCATGGATGCACCGAAGCGGCGCAGCGCCCCCCTCCCGTTCGTCGACGAGCACACCGTCCTCATCGAGGCGAACGCCGATGACACCTGGTGGGCCCTCGCCGAGACGCTCGACTGGGCCTTCTCCCGTCCCGCCGTGGTCCGTTACGCCAAGCTCGTGGGCTGCGCCGACCACACGGCCGCCGGACCGCGCCCGCCCGTGGAGGGCGCGACGACGTTCCCCGGCTTCCGTACGGCGGCCGCGACCCCGCCCCGGGAGCTGACCCTCCTGGGCCGTCACCGCTTCTCCTCCTACACCTGGACCTTTCGCCTCGACGAGGAGGGCCCGGACCACGTCCGTCTGCGCGCGGAGACCCGCGCCGCCTTCCCGGGTCCGGCCGGCGGCCTCTACCGCCTCCTCGCCCTCGGCACCGGGACGCACGCGAAGCTCACCCGCCGGCTGCTGGACGACGTCCGCCGGCGCACCGAACGCGCCTGGACGCGGGGACCGGTCGCCTGAGCGGGCACCGCGGGCGACAGCGCCCGCCCGCAGCCGTTTACAAGCGCGGCGCTCCGCGCTAGCTTCCGGAGTAGGTGGGGGTGGGAGCGCTCCCATATGCCCGGCGGACCGGAACCCGTCGAGCCCGGACCCGCTCCCACCCCGCACCATCCGTCCACGCACGGGCACCGCACACCGCCACCGCGCCCGGCGCTCGACACCAGCGCCTCGCGACGGCACCGCTCACCGGCACCTCGCACGGGCACCGCACACCCGCACCTTCGCACCGGCACGCGTACGTCCCCCACCTCTCAGCCGTACACGCAAGGAGCCCATGTCATGCGCGTGACAAATTTACGATTAAGGCTGCCCCGCCGCCACCAGGCACTCCTGCTCGTCCTGCTCGCCCTCGTGACCACGATTCCGGCCCTCGGCCTGGTCGTCGCGGCCGGCAGCGGCAAGGCGGAGGCGCACGGCACCCCCATGAAACCCGGCAGTCGCACGTTCCTGTGCTGGCAGGACGGGCTGACCGACACCGGTGAGATCAAACCGGTCAACCCGGCGTGCCGTTCCGCTCAGCAGGTGAGCGGGACGACCCCGTTCTACAACTGGTTCTCGGTGCTCCGCTCGGACGGCGCCGGCCGCACCCGAGGCTTCGTCCCGGACGGGCAGCTCTGCAGCGGCGGCAACACCAACTTCACCGGCTTCAACACACCCAGCGCCGACTGGCCGTTGACCCACCTCACCTCCGGCGCGACCGTCGACTTCTCGTACAACGCGTGGGCGGCGCACCCGGGCTGGTTCTACGTCTACATCACCAAGGACGGCTTCGACCCGACGAAGACGCTCACCTGGAACGACCTGGAGGCGCAGCCCTTCCTCAGCGTCGATCACCCGCCGCTGACGGGCAGCCCGGGCACGGTCGAGGCCAACTACTCCTGGCGGGGAAGGCTCCCGGCGAACAAGTCGGGCCGCCACCTCATCTACATGGTCTGGCAGCGCTCGGACAGCCAGGAGACCTTCTACTCCTGCTCCGACATCGTCTTCGACGGCGGCAACGGCGAGGTGACCGGCATCAAGCAGCCCGGCAACCCCAGCGAGCCGGTCCCGGGCACGTGCACCGCCACCCGCCGTACGACGAACAGCTGGTCCGGCGGCTACCAGTCCGAGGTCGTCGTCACCAACACCGGTGATGTGCCGATGCTCGGCTGGATGGTCGACTGGACGTTGCCCGCCGGGCAGAAGGTCGACAGCCTCTGGAGCGGCAGCGCGACCTACACCGGGCAGAACGTGATGGTGCACAACGCCAACTGGAACGGGGCACTGGATCCGGGCAAGACCGCGACCTTCGGCTATGTGGTGCAGGGGCCGGGAGGTGATCCCGCGACCACGCTGCCCTGCAGGGTGGGCTGAGACCCGGCCGGGACCGGGTGCGTCGCCGCTCCCGGTCCCGGCCGCGGTCAGGCCAGCAGCTCCACCTCCGCCAGCGTCGCCGTGCCGTCGACGACGAGGCGGTAGTGGTCGTACGCCTTCGGGGCCGTGATCGAGAAGACCCGGGTCTGGCGGTCCCAGGCGAAGGATTCGCCGGAGCGCCTGTCGAGGGTCTGCCAGGCGGCGCCGTCGGAGGAGCCCTGGAGGGTCCAGCCGGCCGGCGCCTCGCCCTGGTCCGCCGAGGTCAGCGTGTACTGGACCGCCTTCGTGCGGGCCGGTACCGGAAGAGGCACCGTCCCGGCCGACGCCTTCGTCGCCGAGGTGTCGTCGAACAGCGCGCCCTCGCCCCGAACGGCGTCCGAACGGGGCGCCGGTGCCCGGTCGTCCTTCGTGATCGACACCGGGGCCGCCTTCTCGCCGGTGCCCCAGCGGGACGGCTCCGGGCCCATGTCGAACCTCAGCGTGCCGCCCCGGGAGAGGATCGAGTGCGGCAGCGAGGTCGACGTCCACGCCCTGCCGTCGACCTTCAGACCCTGCACGTACACGTTCCGCGCGCTGTTCTCGGGGGCCTCGACCACCAGGTCCCTGCCGTTCTCCAGATGGACGGTCGCCCGGGTGAACAGCGGGGAGCCGATGGCGTACTCACCGCTGCCCATGACCAGCGGGTAGAAGCCGAGCGCGGAGAACAGGTACCAGGCGGACTGCTCGCCGTTGTCCTCGTCGCCGTGGTAGCCCTGGCCGATGGCGCTGCCGACGTAGAGGCGGGACAGCACCTCGCGGGCCTTCTCCTGGGTCTTCCAGGGCTGCCCGGCGGCGTCGTACATGTAGATCGCGTGGTGGGCGACCTGGTTGGAGTGGCCGTACATGCCCATGCGCACGTCACGGGCCTCGGTCATCTCGTGGATGACGCCACCGTAGGAGCCGACGAGGTCGGGGGAGGCCGTCTCCGGGGTGGAGAAGTAGGCGTCCAGTTTCCTCGCGAGCCCGGCGCGGCCGCCGTACAGGTTGGCCAGGCCCTTGCTGTCCTGGGGCGCGGTGAAGGCGTAGCCCCAGCCGTTGGTCTCGGTGTAGTCGTGGCCCCACACACGGGGGTCGTACGCCGAGGAGTCCACCCGCCAGGCCCCGGTGCCGTCCCGGCCCTGGAAGAACCCGGCCTTCTCGTCGAACAACTTCACGTAGTTCCGGGCCCGGTCGAGGAAGTACGCGGCCTCCTCGGCATACCGCCTCTCGCCCGTCTGCCGGTACAGCGCCCTGCCCATCCGGGCGATGCCGTAGTCGTTGAGGTAGCCCTCCAGAGCCCAGGACAGGCCCTCGTGGGTGTCGGTGGAGGTGTAGCCGAGGAAGGGGGAGGTGGCCATGCCCTTGCGGCCGACGCCCGACGAGGGCGGGACGACCGTGGCGTTCTTCAGGGCCGCCTCGTACGCCGTCCTCGCGTCGAAGTCCACCCCCTTCACGTACGCGTCCGCGAACGCCACGTCCGACGAGGTGCCGGTCATCAGGTCCGCATAGCCGGGGGAGGACCAGCGCGAGGTCCACCCGCCGTCCCGGTACTGCTGCACGAAGCCGTCCACCATCTCGCCCGCCCGGCCGGGGGAGAGCAGGGAGTACGCGGGCCAGGTCGTGCGGTAGGTGTCCCAGAAGCCGTTGTTGACGTACACCTCGCCGTCGACGATCTTCGCGCCGGTGCGGGTCGGGGTGTCCGGACCGGTCATGGGGGAGAACGGCGAGGCGTACCGGTGCCTCGAACCCACCTTCTCGAAGCCGGAGTTGGGGTACAGGTACAGGCGGTAGAGGCTGGAGTACAGCGTGGTCAGCTGCTCGGGGGTCGCGCCCTCGACCTCGACCTTCCCGAGGATCCGGTCCCACTGCGCCCGCGCCCGGTGCTTCACCGTCCCGAAGGACGTGCCGTCCGGGATCTCCCGGCGCAGGTTGTCCTTCGCCTGGTCCAGACCGATGAGGGAGGTGGCCAGGCGGAGCGTCACCGTGCGGTCCTCGCCGGCGTCGAAGCGGAGGTGCCCCTTCACGCCGGTGGAGCCGCCGTCCGTGACGGGTGCGTCGAAGACCCCGTACACGAACAGCCGGGTCGCGCCCGTGGAGAGGCCGGACTTCACGTCCGAAAATCCCGTGACGACTCCCGCGTCCTCGTCCAGGGTCAGGCCCGCCTGGTCGGTCACGTTGTCGAAGAGGACGCTCGCGTCGTCGCCGGGGTAGGTGAAGCGCAGCACCGCCGCGTGGTCCGTCGGTGCCATCTCGGCCCTGACGCCGTTCTCGAAGCGGACCCCGTAGTAGTACGGGCGGGCCGTCTCGTTCTCGTGGCGGAAGGCCAACGCCCGCGCGGAGCGGCTCAGTTCGGGGGTGCCGGCGGCGGCCGAGGGCATCACCTGGAAGGTCTGCCGGTCGCCCATCCACGGGCTCGGCTCATGACTGGCGCTGAACGCCTGGACGGTGGGGAGGTTGTCCGCGTCGTTGGCCCGCGCGTAGTCGTACAGCCAGCTCAGTGAACCCGCGTTGGTCACCGGCGTCCAGAAGTTGAAGCCATGGGGCACGGCGGTCGCCGGAATGTTGTTGCCGCGGGAGAACCCGCCGCTGGAGTTCGTTCCCCTGGTCGTCACCGCGTAGTCGGAGAGATGCGGCTTCGGCCGCCCGGGCGCCCGCACCCGCAGCGTGACGTCGTCGAGCCAGCCGCGGAACCTCGCTGGGCCCTTCGGGGAGTCGTACGCCACCACGATCCGGTCCACGGTCCGCCCGGCCGCGACCGGGCCGATCCGGGAGACGACGTCGTTCCACTGGTTGACGTACAGCACCTTCGCCGTGCCCTGGCCGCGCGGCGACAGCGGGAACCCGTGGCCGTCCACCGCCCCCAGCTCGCTGAGCGAGGTGCCGTCGGTGAAGACCAGGTCGACCGAGACGTTCGTGGCGTCGTAGTCCAGGTCCCCGGCGGCCATCGACGGGAAGATCCGGTACGCCAGCTCGGTGTCCCGCCCGACGGCCACGTTCACGTCGAAGATCTTGTTGTACGCGTACGCCCGGCCCTGTGCCGTGTGCCGGCCCGCGTATCCGAGGGCCCGCGCGCCGGTGAAGCCCGCACCGGCCTTCGCGGTGGCGGAGCCGCTCGGGCCCCGGTCGACCAGCGATCGCATCTCCCTCGGCGCGGGCGCCTGCCCGCCGCCCGTGGAGAGGTGCACATCGGCGAGCTGGGTGATCAGCGAGGCGCCGTTGTTGCGGGTGATGTCGAGCCGGAAGTGCCGGTACTCCGCCACCGCGTCGCCGGGGATGTCGTACGACTTCGTGAGGAACCGCTCCCCGAAGCTCTCGCCGGACCGGGTGTCGAGGGTCTTCCACTCCTTGCCGTCGGTGGAACCCTTCAGGGTCCAGTCCCTCGGGTCACGCGACTCGGCGTCGTTGGCCGAGGTCAGCGCGTAGGTGACGACCTCGGCGGGCCGGTCGAGGTCGAACTCCGCCCATCCCGTGGGCTGGAAGGTGAGCCACTTGGTGCCGGGCTCGCCGTCGACGAGGTTCTCCTTCACCTCCCCGCCGCTCGTGTTCTCGCCACTGGCCCGCACGTCGGTGACGCGGTCGGTGATGTCGCCCGGGATGCCGGTGGTGTAGCCGCCGTCGACGCCGGACGCGCGCGGGGAACCGTCCGGTGCCGTGTCGGTGGTGCTGCGCCAGTCCGGAGCCGGGTCGTCCGGTTCGAACGAGGAGCTGAACTCCCGCTCCGGGGCCGACGGACGGTCCGGTGTCGCCACCGCCGCGCCCTGCGAGGCCACCACCAGAGCGAAGGCGGCGGCGCCGAGCGCCACCGTGGAACCCCGTCCGTGCCGCATCGGCGAGCACCCTCCCCACGTCCACGAGACAGTTTTCGATCACGGGATGACCGAATGAGGACAACGTTGTCCACCTGGTAAACGCAGGGACCAGTACGGGTGGAAGTGGCGTGTGATGTCAAGGGTGTTGAGTGCGACGTCCGGGGCGAATGGCCGGAATGTTCTGGCCGGGTGGCGCAAGGTCGCTCATATGTCCGAGAGGTCTCAACTCGGAAAAGACCGAAGGCGAACCTTGCATTCGATCTTGCCCCTCTGGCGGGAAGTGGACTATACCTGTCGGCGTCCGCAGAGTGGTCACCCCGATGCGGACAGGCCCTACCCCGGGGGAATTCCGGTGGTCGCGGACGTGTCCGCGCGCGGACCGCCGCCTTGCCCCTGTTGAATCCTCACGCACGACCCCAGCTTGAACCGACCGCGGTGCCGGGAGGATCCGGTTCACCGCCTGAGTCCTGGAGAAGGCGAGGACTTGAGCATGGGATCCACGACCGCTGAGAACGACCACGGCCCCGACGGGGTCGCCGGCCCCGAAGGCGTCGGCCGCCGCGATCTGATCAAGCGTTCCGCCGCGCTGGGCCTGATCACCGTCCCGACGATGAGCGTCCTGTCCGCGTGTGCCAGCGGCGGCGGGGGCGACGACACCTCCGAGGACAGCCAGGGCAAGACCTCCGCGTCCAACCCCTTCGGCGTCAAGAAGGGCAGCAAGCTCGACGTCGTCATCTTCAAGGGCGGCTACGGCGACGCCTACGCCAAGGCCTGGGAGGCCGCCTTCCAGAAGAAGTGGGGGGTCACCTCCACCCACACCGGCACCCAGGAGATCACCGGCAAGCTCCAGCCGCGGTTCAACGCGGGCAACCCGCCGGACATCGTCGACGACTCCGGCGCCCAGCAGATCCCGATCGACGTCCTCTACAAGAACGACCAGCTCCTCGACCTGGCCGAGGTGCTCGACGCCCCCTCGATCGACGACCCGGACAAGAAGGTCCGCGACACCCTGATCCCCGGCACGCTCGACGCGGGCATGCAGGAGAACAAGGTCGTCGCCCTGAACTACATCTACACGGTGTGGGGCCTGTGGTACTCCGGCAAACTCTTCAAGGAGAACGGCTGGGAGGAGCCCAAGACCTGGGCCGACTTCCTCACCATCTGCAAGGAGGCCAAGGCCAAGGGCATCGGCGGCCTCGCCCACCAGGGGAAGTACCCGTACTACATCAACGTCGCCATCATGGACCTGATCGCCAAGACGGGCGGTCTGGAGGCCATGAAGGCGATCGACAACCTCGACCCGAAGGCGTTCGTCGGCTCCGACGCCGCGAAGGCCGGCGTCGAGGCGATCTACGAGGTCGTCGAGAAGGGCTATCTGATGCCCGGCACGAACGGCCTCACCCACACGGAGTCCCAGGCCCGCTGGAACCAGTACAAGGCCGTGTTCATCACCTCCGGGTCCTGGCTGGAGAACGAGCAGCTGAAGCAGACCCCGGACGACTTCGAGATGACCTTCATGCCGATGCCCCTGCTGCCGGACAGCGTGATGCCGTTCGAGGCGATCCGGGCCGGCTCCGGGGAGCCGTTCATCATCCCTTCCAAGGCGAAGAACCTGCCGGCCGCCAAGGAATTCATGCGGATGATGCTCTCCAAGGAGTGGTCGACCCTGTTCGCCAAGGAGGCGAACTCCCTGACGATCGTGAAGGACGGGGTCGACACCGGTGTCTCCCTGCGGCCCGGTACGCAGTCGACGGTGGAGGTGTCCAAGGCCGCCGGTGACCACACGTTCCGTTACCTGTACACCGAGTGGTACAGCGAGATGGACACGGCGATCCAGAACGCGTCGAACGAACTGATGGCCAAGCGGATCCAGCCGGCCGAGTGGCTCAAGCGGGCCCAGGCCGCCGTGGACAAGCAGGCCAAGGATCCCGACTCCAAGAAGAACCATCGGGACTAGTGGGGGCGTCGGAGCGCCGGGAGAGCTGCGCACTGTGGTGAGCTGCGAGTTCGTGGTGGCTCGCCGCGCAGTTCCCCGCGTCCCCGGAAAACAGGGGCGCGCCTTTCGTCTCATGGAAGCCGAGGCAGGGAAACGCCAATGCGTAAAGGACAGAACCGGTTCGTCGCGGGATTTCTCCTCATGCCCGTGGCGCTTTATCTGATCTTCGTGATCTGGCCGTACATCCAGACGTTCGGCTATTCGCTGACCGACTGGAAGGGGCAGTCGCAGACGTTCTCCTTCATCGGCCTGGACAATTACACGGCGTTGTTCCAGGACGACATCTTCCTCCAGGCGATCTGGCACAACATCCTTTTCCTGGTGTTCATCCCGGTGATCACCATCCTGCTGGCGCTGTTCTTCGCGTTCATGCTGAACGCGGGCGGCCGCGGCCGGGCCGGCGGGGTCTCGGGGGTCGCCGGGTCGGGGTTCTACAAGATCGTGTACTTCTTCCCGCAGGTGCTGTCGCTGGCGATCCTCGCGGTCCTGTTCGGGGCCGTGTACCGCAGCGACAGCGGGGGCATGCTCAACGGCCTCCTGCTGAAGCTGGGGCTGGTCGACGAGAGCAGCCCCGTCGAGTGGCTGAACGAGCCGAACGTCGTGCTGTGGGCCCTCATCCTCGTCGTCGTCTGGCACGGCGTCGGCTTCTACCTGGTGCTGTTCTCCGCCGCCATGCAGGCGATCCCGCGGGACATCTACGAGGCCGCGCTGATCGACGGCGCGGGCCGCGCCCACACGTTCTTCCGCATCACCCTGCCGCTGCTGTGGGACTCCGTGCAGACCGCCTGGGTCTACCTCGGCATCGCGGCGATGGACATGTTCATCCTGGTCTCCACCATGACCGCGGGCGAGTACGGGGGCGGCCCCGACCACCACAGCGAGGTCATGGCGACCGTGATGATGCGGAACTTCCTGCTGTACGGCAGGAGCGGCTACGCCTGCGCCATGGGCGTCGTGATGCTGCTCCTCACCCTGATCGTGTCGGTGGTCATGCTGCGCGCCACCCGTCGCGAGCGCGTCGAGTTCTGAGCGGGAGAGACGACAGAAGATGAGTGCACCCCTCAAGACCGCCTCGCGCGGCGACTCGGTCCCCACCGGCCCGACGGTGAACAAGGGCGGGGCCGGTCCGGGCGACGAGCGCGGCGAAGGCGTCGCGCTGAACGTCTTCTCGCACGGGTTCCTCGCCCTGTGGGCCCTGCTGATCGTGCTGCCGCTGCTGTGGCTGGTGCTCAGCGCCTTCAAGACCGACGCGCAGATCGGCGGCTCGGCCTTCGGCTGGCCCGAGAACTGGTCCCTGGAGGTCTTCTCCCGTGCCTGGGACAAGGGCATCGGGGACTACTTCGTCAACACGGTCATCGTGCTGGTCTTCTCCGTGCCGCTGACCATGCTGTTCGGCTCGATGGCCGCGTACGTCCTGGCCCGCTACCCCTTCACGGGCAACCGGCTGCTGTACTACTTCTTCGTCGCCGGCGCGATGTTCCCGGTCTTCCTCGCCCTGGTGCCGCTGTTCTTCATGGTCAAACGGCTCGACATGCTGAACACCTACCAGGGGCTGATCCTGGTGTACGTCGCCTACTCGCTGCCGTTCACGGTGTTCTTCATGCACGCCTTCTTCCGGACGCTGCCCACCGCGGTCTTCGAGGCGGCCATCCTCGACGGCGCCTCGCACACCCGGACGTTCTTCCAGGTCATGCTGCCGATGGCCAAGCCGGGGCTGATCAGTGTGGGGATCTTCAACACCCTGGGGCAGTGGAACCAGTTCATCCTGCCCACGGTCCTGATGCAGCCGCAGAGCGGCGACGACCCCGAGCGGTACGTCCTCACCCAGGGCCTCATCCAGCTCCAGCAGCAGCAGGGCTACGCGTCCGACCTGCCCGTCCTCTTCGCCGGTGTCACCATCGCCATGATCCCGATGCTTGTGGTCTACCTCTCCTTCCAGCGCCAGGTACAGGCGGGTCTCACCTCCGCCACCCTCAAGTAGCCCGTTCCGGGACCTCAAGTAGCCGCAGAGTGACATTTAGTGGTCATTCGGCGACCCCAGTTTCCCTCAAGGACTTGACTGCGGTAACCCGTTCGGCGGAGCTTGGAGTTCACAACTTGTAAGTGACCCGGGTTCCGAGGCTGTGGCCTGGGTCACGGGCGGCGTGCGGGCCGCCCGTCCTGGGACGGGAGTGGATGAGTCGATGGAGACTCCGGGGTCGCAGTCGTCGCTGCACCGAGCAAATCTCGAACGCGTCGTCCGGGCGGTACGCCTCGCCGGGTCGCTGACGCAGGCGGAGATCGCCAGGACGACCGGTCTGTCCGCGGCGACGGTCTCCAACATCGTGCGTGAACTGAAGGACGGTGGAACCGTCGAGGTCACGCCCACGTCGGCCGGTGGCCGGCGGGCGCGTGCGGTCTCGCTCAGCGGGGACGCCGGCATCGTGATCGGTGTGGACTTCGGGCACACCCATTTGCGCGTCGCGATCGGGAACCTCGCGCACCAGGTGCTCGCCGAGGAGGCCGAGCCGCTGGACGTGGACGCCTCCTCGACCCAGGGCTTCGACCGGGCGGAACAGCTGGTCACCCGTTTGATCGAGGCCACCGGAGTGGATCGCACGAAGATCGCCGGCGTGGGTCTGGGCGTCCCCGGCCCGATCGACGTGGAGTCCGGGTCGCTCGGTTCCAGCGCCATCCTGCCGGGCTGGACCGGCACCAAGCCGGCCGCCGAGATGCGCGACCGCCTGGGAGTGACCGTGCACGTGGACAACGACGCCAACCTCGGCGCCCTCGGTGAGCTGGTCTGGGGCAGCGGCCGGGGGGTGCGGGACCTCGCGTACATCAAGGTCTCCAGCGGTGTCGGGGCCGGACTGGTGATCGATGGCAAGATCTACAGAGGCCCGGGTGGCACAGCGGGAGAAATCGGGCATATTACTCTTGATGAATCCGGCCCGGTCTGCCGCTGCGGCAACCGTGGCTGCCTGGAGACCTTCGCGGCCGCACGCTATGTGCTGCCGCTCCTCCAGTCCAGCCATGGCACCGACCTGACCATGGAAGGGGTCGTACGGTTGGCGAGGGACGGGGATCCGGGCTGCCGTCGGGTGATCGCCGACGTCGGCCGACACATCGGAAGTGGAGTCGCCAATCTCTGCAATCTGTTGAACCCGAGCCGCGTGGTCCTCGGCGGCGATCTCGCCGAGGCCGGAGAGCTGGTCCTCGGGCCCATAAGGGAGTCGGTCGGCCGGTACGCGATCCCGAGTGCCGCACGTCAACTCTCGGTGCTGCCAGGGGCACTTGGCGGCCGAGCCGAGGTCCTCGGGGCCCTGGCCCTGGCCCTCAGCGAGATGGGTGATTCGACCCTTTTGGACGGAACCCTCTTTGCCGCGACCCCTGTCTTCACTTAGAGAACGAAACACGCCGTTGCCAACCCGTTAAGGATTTACTTCTTGACGTCGCACGTGTGGCCGAGTTGACTTCCAGCCACCTCGGCCGCAGTGCTGCGGCCCGTGTCAGGGAGGCACAACCCAAATGAACGCAATGATGCGTAGAGTCGCGATCGGCGCCACCGCGGTTTCGCTGGCGCTGTCCGTGGCCGCCTGTGGCAAGGCCGGCGACGACAAGGACTCGGACAGCGGCAGCGACAGCGGCTCCGGCAGCAAGACCATCGGTCTCCTCCTGCCCGACAACGTCACCGCGCGCTACGAGAAGTTCGACCGGCCGTACTTCCAGGACAAGGTCAAGGAGCTCTGCTCCGACTGCAAGGTCGACTACGCGAACGCCGCCGCAGACCCCACCAAGCAGGCTCAGCAGATGAGCACCATGGTGACCAAGGGCGTCAAGGTCATCGTCGTCTCCGCCCAGGACTCCGCCGCCATCAAGTCCTCCATCCAGTCCGCGGTGGACAAGGGTGTCAAGGTCATCGCCTACGACCGCCTCGCGCAGGGGCCGGTCTCGGCCTACGTCTCCTTCGACAACGTCAAGGTCGGCGAGCTGCAGGGCCAGGCCCTCCTCGACGCGCTCGGCGACAAGGCGACCCCCAAGGCCAAGGTCGTCATGATCAACGGCGACGACGCCGACCCGAACGCCGGTCAGTTCAAGGAGGGCGCGCACAAGGCCCTCGACGGCAAGGTCGACATCGCCTACGAGCAGTCCGGCCTGTGGAAGGACACCGTCGCGGCCCAGAAGATGTCCGCGGCCATCACCCAGCTGGGCGCCAAGAACATCGCGGGCGTCTACGCCGCCAACGACGGCATGGCCGGTGGCATCGCCAACACCCTCAAGGGTGCGAAGATCAGCAACATCCCGCTGACCGGTCAGGACGCCGAGCTGGCCGCCATCCAGCGGATCGTCGCCGGCACGCAGTCCTCCACGGTCTACAAGGCCTACAAGCCGGAGGCCGACACGGCCGCCGAGCTGGCGGTCAACCTGCTGGAGAAGAAGGACATCAAGTCCCTGGCCGACACCGAGGTGACCAGCGGTTCCGGCGACAAGGTCCCGGCGAAGCTGCTGGTCCCGGTCTCCGTCACCAAGGAGAACATCAAGGACACGGTGGTGAAGGACGGCCTCTACACGGTCGCCGACATCTGCACCCCCGAGTACGCCAAGGCGTGCAAGTCCGCCGGCCTGGAGTAGCCGCTCCGGTCCACTGAGCCTGTCCGGCGCCCGCCCCACCCATACCCCGCTTCCGGGGCGGGCGCCGGACGGAACCGCCGCCGAGAGAGCGGCGGGCACTCGCATGTTCACCTTGTAAGCCTTGTGCGGCGGCCCCCAGGTCGGCGGGGCCCGCACATCCTCCGCGCCCGGTTCCCGGCGCGGCATCCCCGCCGGTCAGGCGGCGAAGGAGATGGTTCACGTGTCCGCTACGCCCGTGTTGGCGTTGCGCGGAGTCTCCAAGCGATTCGGTGCGGTGCAGGCACTCACCGACGTCGATCTGGAGGTCCACGCCGGAGAAGTGGTCGCCCTGGTGGGCGACAACGGCGCAGGAAAGTCCACCCTGGTCAAGACGATCGCGGGTGTCCACCCCATCGATGAGGGCGTCATCGAGTGGCAGGGCGATCCGGTGAGGATCAACAAGCCGCACGACGCGCAGGGACTCGGCGTCGCGACGGTCTACCAGGACCTCGCGCTGTGCGACAACCTCGACGTCGTCGGCAACCTCTACCTCGGGCGCGAGCTGCTGCACCGGGGCGTCATCGACGAGGTGACGATGGAGAAGAACTCCCGGGAGCTGCTCTCCACGCTCTCCATCCGCATCCCGAGCGTCCGCATCCCGATCGCGAGCCTCTCCGGCGGTCAGCGTCAGGTCGTCGCCATCGCCCGCGCCCTCATCGGCGACCCCAAGCTCGTCATCCTGGACGAGCCCACCGCCGCCCTCGGTGTCGAGCAGACCGCGCAGGTCCTCGACCTGGTCGAGCGGCTGCGCGAGCGCAACCTCGCCGTCATCCTCATCAGCCACAACATGGCCGACGTCAAGGCGGTCGCGGACACCGTCGCCGTACTGCGCCTGGGCAGGAACAACGGCTCCTTCTCCGTGAAGGACACCAGCCACGAAGAGATCATCGCCGCGATCACCGGTGCCACGGACAACGCCGTGACCCGTCGCGCCGAGCGGCGCACCACGGAGGCGGCAAAGTGAGCGACACGTCCAAGACCGTGAAGAGTGATTCCCCCGAGACCGCCGCGGAGGGCCAGACCACGGTCGCGCCCGCCGACGACCCCACGGCCGCGCCGGTCACGGTCGTCGACCCCCGTCTGCTGGTCCGCGAAGAGGGCCTCAAGGGCTACGTCACCGAGTTCAAGCGCAAGGTGAAGGGCGGCGAGCTGGGCTCGCTGCCGGTGGTCATCGGACTGATCGTCATCTGGACGATCTTCCAGCTCCAGAACGATCGTTTCCTCAGCGCCGACAACCTCTCGAACATCAGCTACTTCCTCTCGGCCACCGGCATGCTCGCCATCGGCCTGGTGTTCGTGCTGCTGCTCGGCGAGATCGACCTGTCGGTGGGCTCGGTCAGCGGTCTGGCCTCCACCGTGTTCGCCGTGTTCGTGGTGAACGACGGGATGAACGCCTGGTTGGCGCTGGTCCTCGCGGTGCTCACCGGTATCGCCATCGGAGCGTTGCACGGCTGGTTCTTCGCCAAGATCGGCGTACCCGCCTTCGTCGTCACCCTGGCCGGTTTCCTCGGCTGGAACGGCGTGATGCTGTGGCTGCTGGGCGAGAGCGGCACGATCAACATCCCCTCCGACGAGGGCCCGGTCCGCCTGCTCGGCCAGAGCTCCTTCTTCATGGACCAGGCCATCATCGGCGCGTACCTCCTGGCCGGCCTCGCCGTGGTGCTCTCGCTCGTCGGGAACCTCAACGAGCAGCGCCGTCGTCGGGCCGCCGGTGTGCCGTTCCGGCCGACCAGCGAGATCCTGCTGCGCGTCGGTGCCCTCGCCCTCGCGTCCTTCGCCGCCGCCGCCGTGCTCAACAACGCGTCCGGTGTCTCCAACGCGCTGGTGATCTTCCTGGCGGCGCTGGTGGTCGTGGACTTCGTCCTGCGGCGCACCACGTACGGCCGTCAGGTGTTCGCGGTCGGCGGCGGCATCGAGGCGGCCCGCCGGGCCGGTATCAACGTGCCGATGGTCCGGATCACCGTGTTCGCCATCTCCGGTGGTTTCGCGGCGGTCGGCGGTATGTTCTTCGCCGGTCAGACCGCCAGTGCGACGCTGTCCGCCGGTGGCGGCAACATCCTGATGCTCGCGATCGCCGCGGCCGTCATCGGTGGCACCAGCCTCTTCGGTGGGCGGGGGTCGGTGTGGTCGGCGCTGCTGGGCATGCTCGTCATCCAGTCGATCCAGACGGGTCTGGACCTGCTGAACATGAACCAGTCGATCCAGTACATGATCACGGGTGCGGTGCTGCTGGGGGCGGTCGTCATCGACTCCGTCAGCCGTCGGAGCCAGAAGGCTGCCGGTCGCGCGTAGCGGTGTGGCGGAGGGGCGCCGTCTCTCGGTGCCCGTCCGACGTCGACCGCGGGCCGGTCGTGGCCGGTCGCGCCCACGCGGCGGAGCCCCGCGCCCCCTTCGGGGCGCTCATGTGCCCGGTGCCTCCAAGGCGCCGGGCACTTCTGCTTGTTGTCGGACGTTTCGTACGGGTACGTCGGTGCAGGATGGTTTACGCCGTTCGCGTGATGTGGCAGTCGACCGCCCGGCGGTCGGCCGTCCGCGCGGAAGATTAGACTTCGACGAGCCCGGTAACGCTCGAACAGCACTATCGCAAGGAGGCACGGGTGCCGCTGCTGACCCGCATCAGGGGACCGCGCGATCTGGACCGGCTCAGTCTGGAGGAGTTGGACCAGCTGGCGGAGGAGATCCGGACCTTCCTCGTGGAGGCGGTGTCGAAGACCGGCGGTCACCTCGGCCCGAACCTCGGCGTGGTCGAGCTCACCATCGCGATGCACCGTGTCTTCGACTCGCCGAGGGACAAGGTGCTGTGGGACACGGGCCACCAGTCCTACGTCCACAAGCTCCTCACCGGCCGTCAGGACTTCTCCCGGCTGAAGATGAAGGGCGGCTTGTCCGGCTACCCCTCGCAGGCCGAGTCCGAGCACGACGTCATCGAGAACAGCCACGCCTCCACGGTGCTCGGCTGGGCCGACGGCCTCGCCAAGGCCAACCAGGTGCTGAAACGTGACGACCACGTGGTCGCGGTCATCGGCGACGGCGCGCTCACCGGCGGCATGGCCTGGGAGGCGCTCAACAACATCGCCGACGCCAAGGACCGCCCGCTGGTCATCGTCGTCAACGACAACGAGCGCTCCTACGCGCCGACCATCGGCGGCCTCGCCAACCACCTGGCCACGCTGCGGACCACCGACGGCTACGAGCGCTTCCTCGCCCGCGGCAAGGACCTGCTGGAGCGCACCCCCGTCGTCGGCCGCCCCCTCTACGAGACGCTCCACGGGGCCAAGAAGGGGCTGAAGGACTTCATCGCCCCGCAGGGCATGTTCGAGGACCTCGGCCTCAAGTACGTCGGCCCGATCGACGGGCACGACATCGAGGCCCTGGAGTCCGCGCTCGCCCGCGCCAAGCGGTTCGGCGGGCCGGTCATCGTGCACTGCCTCACCGAGAAGGGCCGCGGCTACCAGCCCGCCCTCCAGGACGAGGCGGACCGCTTCCACGCCGTCGGCAAGATCCACCCGGACACCGGTCTGCCGATCGCCTCCTCCGGCGCCGACTGGACCTCGGTCTTCGGCGAGGAGATGGTCAAGCTCGGCAAGGAGCGCGAGGACATCGTCGCCATCACGGCGGCCATGCTCCAGCCGGTCGGCCTCGACAAGTTCGCCAAGGCCTTCCCCGAGCGCGTGTACGACGTCGGCATCGCCGAGCAGCACGGCGCGGTGTCCGCCGCGGGCCTCGCCACGGGCGGTCTGCACCCCGTCTTCGCCGTCTACGCGACCTTCCTCAACCGGGCCTTCGACCAGGTCCTGATGGACGTCGCCCTCCACAGGTGCGGGGTGACCTTCGTCCTGGACCGGGCCGGCGTCACCGGCACCGACGGGGCCTCGCACAACGGCATGTGGGACATGTCGATCCTCCAGGTCGTACCGGGGCTCAGGCTCGCCGCGCCACGCGACGCCGACCAGGTCCGCGCCCAGCTGCGCGAGGCCGTCGAGGTCACCGACGCGCCGACCGTGGTGCGCTTCTCCAAGGGTGCCGTGGGCCCCGCCGTGCCCGCCCTGCGCCGCGTCGGCGGCATGGACGTACTGCGCGAGCCGGGTACCGACACCCCGGACGTGCTCCTCGTCTCCGTCGGCGCCCTCGCGCCGATGTGCCTGGAGATCGCCGACCTGCTCGACAAGCAGGGGATCACCACCACCGTCGTCGACCCGCGCTGGGTCAAGCCCGTCGACGAGCACATGGCGCCGCTCGCCGACAAGCACCGCGTGGTCGTCACCGTCGAGGACAACTCCCGCGTCGGCGGCGTCGGCTCGGCCGTCGCCCAGGCACTGCGCGACGCCGGCGTGGACATCCCGCTGCGCGACTTCGGCATCCCGCCGCGCTTCCTCGACCACGCCTCCCGCGCCGAGGTCCTGGCCGAGATCGGGCTCACCGCGCCCGACATCGCCCGCCAGGTCACCGGCCTGGTCTCCAAGATCGACGGGCGGTTCGGCGAAACCACGGCGGAGGTGGAACCCGCCCGCGACTGATCGGTCCGGTTGGGCCGTCCGGGCCGGTTTCGCCATTCTTTACGGTGGTGAGACCGGCCCATTCGCGTGAAAACGCCCGCGCCGGGGCATACGGACCACGCCCCCTCTCGATCATGTCGAGGACGACAAGCGTGGGAGGTACGCCTGTGAGCAGCACACTCTTCCGGACGAAGAAGGTCGAGCAGTCCATCCTCGATACCGAGGAGCCAGAACACGCGCTCAGGAAATCCTTGTCCGCGCTGGATCTGACGGTCTTCGGCGTCGGTGTCATCATCGGCACCGGCATCTTCGTCCTCACCGGCACGGTGGCCAAGAACAACGCCGGTCCCGCCGTGGCCCTCGCCTTCGTCGTGGCCGGCGTCGTCTGCGCGCTTGCCGCCCTCTGCTACGCGGAGTTCGCCTCCACGGTCCCGGTCGCGGGGTCCGCGTACACCTTCAGTTACGCCTCCCTCGGGGAACTGCCCGCCTGGATCATCGGCTGGGACCTGGTGCTGGAGTTCGCGCTGGGGACGGCGGTGGTGGCGGTCGGCTGGTCCGGCTACATTCATTCGCTGCTGGCCAACGCCGGCTGGGAGCTGCCGGCGGCGCTCGGTACCAGGGACGGGGCGGACGGCTTCGGGTTCGACATCCTCGCCGCCGCGCTCGTCCTGATCCTCACGGCCATCCTGGTGATCGGCACCAAGCTCTCCGCGCGCGTCACCTCCGTGGTCGTCGCCATCAAGGTGACGGTCGTCCTCACCGTGATCGTCGCGGGCGCCTTCTTCGTGAAGGGCGACAACTACGACCCGTTCATCCCGAAGGCGCAGGCGGTCGACGCGGGGGACAGCCTCCAGGCGCCCCTCATCCAGCTGCTGTTCGGCTGGGCGCCGTCCAACTTCGGGGTGATGGGCATCTTCACGGCCGCCTCCGTGGTCTTCTTCGCGTTCATCGGCTTCGACGTCGTCGCCACGGCCGCCGAGGAGACGAAGAACCCGCAGCGGGACATGCCCCGGGGCATCATCGGCTCCCTCGTCATCTGCACCACGCTGTACGTGGCGGTCTCGATCGTCGTCACCGGTATGCAGCACTACACGAAGCTGTCGGTGACCGCGCCGCTCGCCGACGCCTTCAAGGCCACCGGGCATCCGTGGTTCGCGGGCTTCATCAGCTTCGGCGCCGCCGTCGGCCTGACGACCGTGTGCATGATCCTGCTGCTCGGCCAGACCCGGGTCTTCTTCGCGATGAGCCGGGACGGGCTGCTGCCGCGTTTCTTCTCCCGCGTCCACCCCCGGTTCAAGACCCCGCACCGGCCCACCATCCTGCTCGGCGTGGCCATCGCGATCCTCGCCGGTTTCACGCCGCTGAGCGAGCTGGCGGAACTGGTCAACATCGGCACGCTGTTCGCCTTCGTGGTCGTCGCGATCGGCGTGATCATCCTGCGCCGTACCCGCCCCGATCTGCCCCGGGCCTTCCGCACCCCCTGGGTTCCGGTCATCCCGATCCTGTCGGTGTGCGCCTCGCTGTGGCTGATGCTCAACCTCCCCACCGAGACGTGGCTCCGCTTCGCCGGCTGGATGGCCCTCGGCTTCCTCGTCTACTTCGTCTACGGCCGCTCACACAGCCGTCTCGGACGCCAGGTGCCGACCGCGACGGGTGACGCCGGCGGGCCGCCCGGGCGCGACGTCCCGTAGCGGACCCGAGCCCGGCCCTCGTCCTCCGGCCCCGTACGTCCCGCTCACGGTGGGACGTACGGGGCCGGAGGGCGTTCAGGACGCGCCGCGCACCGTTCTCGGCCCCGTCACCTCGGCCCCCAGCGCGACCACCCTGCGCCGCAGTTCGCGGTCGGCGGTGACGACGAGGCAGGGTCGGCCGGGGGCCCTGTCGGCCACCAGCTCCACGATGCGGTCGTCACCGCTGTGCGGGGCCGCCTCGACCCGTACACCGGGGACCGGCTCCACGCCCCGGGCCGCGCCCTCGACGACCAGCACCAGCTCGACGGGCTCCTCGCGGCCGGGAACCCCGTCCCGGGCGAGCCGGTCGCGCAGGCGTTCCGCCGCGCCGCGCCGGTCGCGCCACCAGCCGTCGGGCACCGAGCCGATGACGTTGGCGGCGTCGACGATCACGAGCAGGGGGGCGTCCATGGGGACAGGGTCGCACGCCGGCCCCACCGGCCCGGCGAAACGGTCGCCCTATGCACATCGCGACACCGGGGGCGAGGTGCTGCTCGCGGCCTGCGCCACGGAGAACGAGGGGGCCGGGGTGGACTGGGCGCCGACCGGTGAACGCCGTGTGGGGGTGCCGGCGTCGGCGCGGGACGCGAACGGGCGGGTGGTGCTCGGGGTGATCCGCGCCGACGGCACGCTGCGGACGTCCCGGCTCGCGGCACCGGACTTCCGCTTCCCCGAGGACGCGTGAGAGGAGGGCCCCCGCCCGGAAGCGGAGACCCTCCTCACCTGTGCGCGAGCGTCACACCCGTAGGACCGTCATGTCCGTACGACGGTCATGTCCGTACGGCCGTCACGCGGGCACGCCGTCACGCGGGGACCGAGGCCACCCCGGTCTCCAGGAACTTCTTGCCGTTGACCCGCTCGCTGACGCCCTCGCGGTCCAGGTACGGCGTGATGCCGCCCAGGTGGAAGGGCCAGCCGGCGCCGGTGATCAGGCAGAGGTCGATGTCCTGCGCCTCGGCGACGACACCCTCGTCGAGCATGAGCCCGATCTCCTGGGCGACGGCGTCGAGGACGCGGGCCCGCACCTGCTCCTCGTCCAGGACGGAGTCGCCCTGCTTGAGGAGCGCGGCGACCTCGGGGTCCAGCTCCGGCTTGCCGGAGTCGTACACATAGAACCCGCGCTTGCCCGCCTTGACGACGGCCGCGAGGTTGGGGGAGACCGTGAAGCGGTCGGGGAAGGCCCGGTTGAGGGTCTCCGAGACGTGCAGGCCGATGGCCGGGCCGACCAGCTCCAGGAGCACCAGCGGCGACATCGGCAGACCCAGCGGCTCGACGGCCTTCTCGGCGACCTCGACCGGCGTGCCCTCGTCGATGACGTTCTGGATCTCGCCCATGAAGCGGGTCAGGATGCGGTTCACGACGAACGCCGGGGCGTCCTTCACCAGGACCGCGGTCTTCTTCAGCTTCTTGGCGACGGCGAACGCCGTGGCCAGGGAGGCGTCGTCGGTCTGCTCACCGCGGACGATCTCCAGGAGCGGGAGGATCGCGACCGGGTTGAAGAAGTGGAAGCCCACGACCCGCTCGGGGTTCCTCAGCTTCGACGCCATCTCCGACACCGACAGGGACGAGGTGTTGGTGGCGAGGATCGCGTGCGCCGGGGCGACCGCCTCGACCTCCGCGAACACCTGCTGCTTGACACCGATCTCCTCGAACACGGCCTCGATGATGAAGTCCGCGTCCGCGAAGCCCTCGGCCTTGTCCAGGACACCGGTGACCAGGGCCTTGAGACGGTTGGCCTTGTCCTGGTTGATCCGGCCCTTGAGCAGCAGCTTGTCGATCTCGGCGTGGACGTAGCCCACACCCTTGTCGACGCGCTCCTGGTCGATGTCGGTCAGCACGACCGGCACCTCCAGGCGGCGCAGGAACAGCAGCGCGAGCTGGGAGGCCATCAGACCGGCGCCGACGACACCGACCTTGGTGACCGGGCGGGCCAGGTTCTTGTCCGGGGCGCCGGCGGGGCGCTTGCCGCGCTTCTGCACCAGGTTGAAGGCGTAGATACCGGCACGCAGTTCGCCGCCCATGATCAGGTCGGCGAGGGCGACGTCCTCGGCGTCGAAGCCGGCCTGGAGGTCGCCGTCCTTGGCGGCGGCGATGATGTCCAGCGCGCGGTACGCGGCCGGGGCCGCCCCGTGCACCTTGGAGTCAGCGATGAAGCGGCCCTTGGCGACGGCCTGGTCCCAGCCCTCGCCGCGGTCGATCACGGGACGCTCGACCGTGACCTCGCCCTTGAGGACGTTCGCCGTCCAGATCAGCGACTGCTCCAGGAAGTCGGCGCCCTCGAAGATCGCGTCCGCGATGCCGAGGTCGAAGACCTGCTGACCCTTGAGCTGCTTGTTCTGGTTGAGGCTGTTCTCGATGATCACCGAGACGGCCTTGTCGGCGCCGATCAGGTTCGGCAGCAGCGCGCAGCCGCCCCAGCCCGGGACCAGCCCGAGGAAGACCTCGGGGAGGGAGAAGGCCGGGATCGCCTTCGAGACGGTCCGGTAGGCACAGTGCAGACCGACCTCGACGCCACCGCCCATCGCGGCGCCGTTGTAGTAGGCGAAGGTCGGCACGGCGAGCGCGGACAGGCGCTTGAAGACCTCGTGGCCGCCCTTGCCGATGGCGAGCGCGTCGTCGTGGTTCTTCAGCAGCTCGACGCCCTTGAGGTCGGCGCCCACAGCGAAGATGAAGGGCTTGCCGGTGACACCGGCACCGACGATCTCGCCGGCCGCGGCCTCCTTCTCGACCTGGTCGATGGCGGTGTTCAGGTTCGCCAGCGACGCGGGGCCGAAGGTGGTCGGCTTGGTGTGGTCGAACCCGTTGTCCAGCGTGATGAGCGCGAAGCGCCCGGCGCCGAACGGCAGGTCGAGGTGGCGTACGTGCGCGGACGTCACGACCTCGTCGGGGAACAGCTCGGCCGCGCCCTTGAGGAGTTCGGTGGTGCTCACTTGTCGCCTCCGGCGTCCTTGTGGTGCGGGTTCTCCCAGATGACCGTGGCGCCCATGCCGAAGCCGACGCACATGGTGGTGAGGCCGTAGCGGACCTCCGGCTGCTCCTCGAACTGGCGGGCGAGCTGCGTCATCAGACGCACACCCGAGGAGGCCAGCGGGTGACCGAAGGCGATGGCGCCGCCGTACTGGTTGACGCGGGCGTCGTCGTCGGCGATGCCGTAGTGCTCCAGGAAGGCGAGCACCTGCACGGCGAAGGCCTCGTTGATCTCGAACAGGCCGATGTCGTCGATGGACAGGCCCGCCTGGGCGAGTGCCTTCTCCGTCGCCGGGATCGGGCCGTAGCCCATGACCTCCGGCTCGACACCCGCGAAGGAGTACGAGACCAGACGCATCTTGACCGGGAGGTTGTTCTCGCGGGCGAAGTCCTCGGAAGCGATGAGGGAGGCGGTCGCGCCGTCGTTCAGACCGGCCGCGTTGCCGGCGGTGACCCGGCCGTGCACGCGGAACGGGGTCTTGAGGCCCGTCAGGTTCTCGAGGGTCGTGCCCGGACGCATCGGCTCGTCGGCGGTGACCAGGCCCCAGCCGGTCTCGCCGGCCTCGGCGTTGGTGCGGCGCACCGAGATCGGTACCAGGTCGGCCTGGATCTTGCCGTTGGCGTACGCCTTGGCGGCCTTCTCCTGCGAGCGCACGGCGTACTCGTCGGCGCGCTGCTTGGTGATCGTCGGGTACCGGTCGTGCAGGTTCTCGGCGGTCATGCCCATGAACAGGGCGGACTCGTCGACCAGCTTCTCGGAGACGAAGCGCGGGTTCGGGTCGACGCCCTCGCCCATCGGGTGGCGGCCCATGTGCTCGACACCGCCGGCGATGGCGACGTCGTACGCGCCGAAGGCGACGGAACCGGCGACCGAGGTGACGGCGGTCAGGGCGCCGGCGCACATGCGGTCGATGGAGTAACCGGGCACCGACTGCGGCAGACCGGCGAGGATGCCCGCCGTACGGCCGATGGTGAGGCCCTGGTCACCGATCTGCGTGGTCGCGGCGATGGCGACCTCGTCGATCTTCGCGGGCTCCAGACCGGGGTTGCGGCGCAGCAGCTCCCGGATCGCCTTCACGACGAGGTCGTCGGCGCGGGTCTCGTGGTAGATGCCCTTCGGGCCCGCCTTGCCGAACGGGGTGCGGACGCCGTCGACGAAGACGACTTCCTTGACGGTACGAGGCACGATGGCTTTCCTCCAGAGGTGCGGGACGGCACTGCTGCGACGCGCAACCGCTGAGCGCGCGCTCAGGCCCATGCTACTTGCGAGTAACAGTGCTGCCCACCCCTGGGCGAGGGAGCGGCGAAGGTCACATCGGGTTCAGATGTTACCGCCGGTTACCCGAAGTCGCCCCAAGGGCGCGACGAACTGTGCGACCAGCCGGAACGAACCCGCACTCCCGTACGGCCCTCAGGGGGCCGTCGCGGTGGACCCACGCGGTACCAGCACCGGCGTAGCCACCGGATGGGACTCCCCGCCCCCACCGATCACCTCGAACAACGTCCGCGCGACCTCCGCCCCGAACCCGTACACGTCATGACTCATCGCGGACAGCGTCGGCCGCGTCAGCCGGCACAACTGCGAGTCGTCCCAGGCCAGCAGCGACACCTCCTCCGGCACCCGCACCCCCATCTCGGCCGCCACCGACAGCCCGGCCACCGCCATGATGTCGTTGTCGTAGACGATCGCCGTGGGCCGGTCGTCCCCCGCCCCGGCCAGCAGCGACCGCGTCGCCCGCGCCCCCGCGTCGCCGGAGAAGTCGGTCGCCACCTGCCGCGCTCCGGCCAGCCGCAGCTCCCGCGCCACCTGATCGAACGCCGCCGTACGAATCGCCGTGTGCCCCAGCGCGGCAGCGCCCCCCACCCGCGCGATCCGCCGGTGCCCGAGCGCCGCCAGATACCGCACCGCCTCCGTCACGGCGGTCGCGTCGTCCGTCCACACGGAGGTCAGCCCGCCGGTCAGCGACGGATGCCCGACGGCCACCACCGGCATCCCCAGCCGCCCCGCCGCGGCCACTCTCGGATCGTCCGCCCGGAAGTCCACGAGGATCGACCCGCTGACCTGCCGCCCCCGCCACCACGCGTCCTGGACCCCCACCTCCTCGTCCAGGTTCCGCACCAGCCGCAGCAGCAGCGAGCAGGACCGCTCGGTCAGCACGCTCTCCACCCCGGAGACGAACTCCATGTAGAACGGCTCCAGCCCGAGCAGCCTCGCGGGCCGGCAGACGGCGAGCCCCACCACGTCGACCCGTCGGCTCGACAGCGACCGTGCCGCCAGGTTCGGCGCCCACCCCAGCTCCCGGGCCGCCGCGAAGATCCGGTCCCGGGTGGCGTCGGCCAGCCCCGGCTTCCGGTTGAACGCCAGCGACACCGCCCCCTTGGACACCC
Source organism: Streptomyces sp. NPDC057438 (assembly GCF_042802995.1). Lineage (NCBI taxonomy): Bacteria > Bacillati > Actinomycetota > Actinomycetes > Kitasatosporales > Streptomycetaceae > Streptomyces > Streptomyces sp. NPDC057438. Next base: position 80,219 of record NZ_JBHVDD010000012.1, on the reverse strand, counting down.
CGGCGCGGGCGGCGACGTCCTTGATGGTCACGCGGGGGGTCGTCATCGGTGGGGCTCCAGGCAGTACAGGGCCGATCGGGCGGCGTCCGGATCGGGAGTCTCCCAGCCGCCGACCCCGATGGTCACCCGCTCCCCGGGAAGCAGGGTGACGAGCCCCCGGTCCGCCCGCGCCCGCGGATCCAGCCGGTCGGCCTGCAGCAACAGGTCCCGTACGAGGGTACGGGCCGTCACCGTGACCGAGCCCGGCGCGGCGGTCACCTCGAACTCCGGCCGGGGATAGGGGATGTCGCGGTCGGGGCAGGGGAAGCGCAGGGCCCGCAGCCCGTCCGCGTCCGCGACGAGGAACTCCTTCGGCCCGGCGGGCTCCAGCTCCTGGGGGACGTCGACCCGGGTCACCGTCCGTCCGGCGGCGGCGAACGCGGCGTACGCCTCGCCGAGCACCGCCCCGTCGACCGACATCCGCCGCAGCCGCGCGGAGCCCGTCCACTCCCCGGCCGCCTGGTTGACCACGGCCAGCGCCCCGGCCGAGAGCGTCAGCAGCCGGTCCGCGTACAGCCGTCGCAGCTCGTGGTAGAGCGGCTTCTCCCGGCCGTCCCCGTCGATCGCCGCCCAGGAGGTCACCGGCCAGCAGTCGTTGAGCTGCCACACGATCGTGCCCGCGCACACCGGCCAGTGCGACCGCCAGTGCTCGATCCCGGCGGCGACCGCCCGCGCCTGGTTGACCTGCGTCAGATAGTGCCAGCGGTCGAAGTCCCCCTCGGGCAGGGCGAAATGACGCGCGAGGCCCCGCTCCAGCTTGCCGTTCCCGTCCTCGGCCTTCTGGTGGTGCAGCATGCCGGGGGAGTCCGGCGCCGGCTCCTCACCCGGCAGCGCCCGCCGCAGCGTCGCGTACGCGGGAGGCGCCTGCCAGCCGAACTCGGCCACGAAACGCGGCACGTTCGCCCGGTACTCCGCGTAGTCCTCCCGGTTCCACACCTCCCAGGAGTGGTGCGTGCCGTGCGCGGGGTCGTTCGGATGCCGTTCCCAGGACCCGGACCACGGAGAGCCCGCCGCGTACGGCCGTGTCGGGTCCAACTCGGCCACCACCCGCGGCAGTACGCCCAGGTAGTACCCCTCGCCCCACGACTCCCCGGCGAGCCGCTCCTCCCAGCCCCAGTCCCGGAAACCCCACAGGTTCTCGTTGTTGCCGTTCCACAGCACCAGCGACGGATGCGGCATCAGCCGGACGACGTTCTCCCGCGCCTCGGCCTCCACCTCGCCCCGCAGCGGCTGCTCCTCCGGGTAGGCCGCGCACGCGAACGGGAAGTCCTGCCAGACCAGCAGGCCCAGCGCGTCGCAGACGTCGTAGAAGTCCTCGCTCTCGTAGATCCCGCCGCCCCAGATCCGTACGAGGTCGACCCCGGCCTCGGCCGCCCGAGTGAGCCGCGCGCGGTACCGCTCGGGCGTGATCCGGGACGGGAACACGTCGTCCGGGATCCAGTTGACCCCGCGCGCGAACAGCCGATCACCGTTGACGACGAGGGTGAACCCCGTGCCGTGCTCGTCGGCGCTCCGGTCCAGCTCCACGCTCCGGAACCCGACCCGCCGACGCCACAGGTCGAGTGCGCCGCCGTCGCTGAGCAGCGTCAACTCGACGTCGTACAGAGGCTGTTCGCCGTACCCGCGGGGCCACCACCGCTGCACGCCCGGGACCTCCAGCCGTACGGTCCCGCTCGTCCCCTCGACCTCCGCGTCCGCGGTGACGCCCCCCACCCGCGCCCGCAGCCGCAGCCCCGCCTCCACGGCCGCCCGCTCCACGTCGACGAGCAGTTCCACCCGCCCGGTGGTGCCGTCGACGGTCACCAGCGGCCGTACCCGCGCGATCCGTGCCGTCGACCATCTCTCCAGCCGGACGGGCCGCCAGATCCCGGCCGTCACCAGCGTCGGCCCCCAGTCCCAGCCGAAGGAGCAGGCCATCTTCCTGATGTACTGGAAGGGTTCGGGATAGGCGTTGGGCCGGTCGCCGAGCCGCTCGCGCACCGCCTCCGCCTCGGTGTACGCGGAGGCGAAGCGTACGGAGAGCCGGCCGCTCAGTCCGGTGATGTCGAAGCGGTACGAGCGGTGCATGTTCCGCACGGACCCGAGGACCCGGCCGTCGAGCCGGATCTCGGCGGCGGTGTCGAGCCCGTCGAAGACCAGGTCGGTCTGGTCGTGCCCGCCGGCCGCGCCGACGCCGGGCAGCTCGACCTCGTACGTCCACTCCCGGCGGCCCACCCAGGCCACCTCGGTCTCGTTCCGCCCGAGAAAGGGGTCCGGGATCAGCCCCGCCGCCAGCAGGTCGGTGTGCACGCACCCGGGCACCTCGGCCGGAAGGGACTTCCCCTCGTGGCGCAGGATCCAGCCCTCGGTGAGCGGTGTGGCGTCCAGCATGCGCACTCCTAAACCGGTCCAGTCGGCTGCCCGGTCCCGTCACGAAAATATTTCGACAGCCTTGGCGGAATAGGGACTTTACCGGTTCAGTGACGGCCTGCCAGAGTGCCGAACCAGCCAACCCACCCGTGCTCGTCCGTCCCGAACGGAGCTGGTGCACATGAACCACCGAAGGACACTCACCGGAACGCTGGTCGCAGCCGCCCTCCTGGCCTCGGGCTGCACCGGCGGCGGGGGCAGTTCGAAGGGCGCCGACGCCGAGGCCGCCGAGGACCCGGCACAGGTCTCCGGAACCATCACGGTTCTCACCCACCGGACCGACATCGTGCAGGACGGCACGATGCAGAAGTACGCCGACGCCTTCAGCAAGACCTATCCCAAGGTGAAGGTGAAGTTCGACGCGATCACCGACTACGAGTCCGAAGTCAAGATCCGGATGAACACGGAGAACTACGGCGACGTCCTCATGATCCCGGCCGTCGTCAAGAAGAACGACTACCCCAAGTTCTTCGCCTCGCTCGGCACCCGGGACGAGCTCGCCGAGAAGTACCGCTTCACCGGCTTCACCACCGTCGACGGCAAGGTCTACGGCCAGAGCCCGATGGGCGCGGCACCCGGATTCCTCTACAACAAGCGGATCTGGGCCGAGGCCGGCGTCACCGACTGGCCCACCACCCCCGCGGAGTTCCTCACCGCGCTCAAGGCCATCAAGTCCAGGACCGACGCCATCCCCTACTACACCAACTTCGCCGCCCAGTGGCCGCTGAGCCAGTGGACCGGCGTGAACGGCTCGGTCAGCTGCGACACCGGCGCCACCACCCGGCTGGCCGAGGGCGACCCCTGGGGCGAGAAGGGTGAACTGCGCGTCGCCGACCGGCTGTTGTACGACATCGTGCACCAGGGCCTGATCGAGAAGGACCCGACCACCACCAACTGGGAGAACTCCAAGCCCCGGCTGGCCAAGGGCGAGATCGCCACGGCCTGGCTCGGCAGCTGGGCGATCAGCCAGTTCCAGCAGGCCGCCGAGAAGGCCGGGGCCGATCCCGACGACATCGGGTTCATGCCGTTCCCCTACCGCGTCGACGGCAAGGCCTGCGCGACCGTGAACCCCGACTACAACCAGGCCGTCAACATCCACTCCGACCACAAGGAGGCGGCCCGCGCCTGGATCGACTGGTTCACCGACAAGTCGGGCTACGCGGACGACAACCTCTCCATCTCCACGCTCAAGAAGGCCCCGCTTCCCGAGGTCCTGAAGCCCTACGAGGAGCAGGGCGTCGAACTCATCGAACTCGACGACGCCGACGGCGGAAAGGTCAAGGAGATCGACAGCGCCTCGGAGGTCGGCATCAACGCGCCCGCCTACCGCCAGGACCTGGTCGACCTCGCCCGCGGCGCCAAGAAGGGCAGCCTGGACGACTTCCTCGCCGACCTCAGTGAACGCTGGACCGAGGCCCAGAAGACCGTGGGGTCCTGATGCCCCCCGCGCGGACGACGGACCCCTCACGCGCGGTGCGGAAGGTGGCGCGGCCCTCCACGGCCCCGCCCCGGCCCCCCACGCCCAGGCGCGCCCCTCGCGGGGTGCGCCTGGGGCGCGGGCTCACTCCCTGGCTCTTCCTGGCCGCCCCGCTGGTCCTGCTGATCACCTTCACCTACGCGCCCGTCGCCAACATGCTGGCGTACAGCTTCACCGACTGGGACGGCGTCAGCCCCGAACTGAACTACACCGGCGCCGAGAACTACGTCGAGATCTTCACCCGCCCCGAGTTGTTCCAGGTCTTCTTCGTCAGCGGCTACTACCTCGCGGCGTCGGCCGTGCAGATCGTGCTCGCCCTCTACTTCGCCACGGTCCTCAGCTTCAACCTCCGCTTCCGCAACCTCTTCAAAGGCGTCCTCTTCTTCCCGTACCTGATCAACGGGGTCGCGATCGGGTTCGTCTTCCTCTACTTCTTCCAGGACGGCGGCACCCTCGACTCGGTCCTCGCGCTCCTCGGCCACACGTCCGACCGCGCCTGGCTCGGCACGGAGACGTCCGCGAACGTGTCCCTGGCGAGTGTTTCCGTCTGGCGCTACATGGGCCTGAACTTCGTGCTCTTCCTCGGCGCGATCCAGTCGATCCCGGGGGAGCTGTACGAGGCCGCCGAGCTCGACGGCGCGAACCGCTGGCACCAGTTCCGGTACATCATCGCGCCCGGCATCCGCCCGGTGCTGAGCCTGAGCGTGATCCTCTCGGTCTCCGGCTCCCTGTCGGTCTTCGAGATCCCGTACATCATGACCGGCGGTGCCACCGGCACCGAGACCTTCGTGATCCAGACGGTGAAGCTGGCGTTCCAGTTCAACCGGACGGGCCTCGCGTCCGCCGCCGCGGTGGTCCTGCTGCTGATCATCCTGGCGGTGACGTGGCTGCAACGCCGGCTGGTCCCCGACGACAGGGTGGACCTCGTATGACGGCTCTGACGACACCGGCCCCGGTGCGCCGCGGGCGCGTGGCCCGCACCCTCACCTATCTGTCCCTGGCCGGAGCGTCGGTCGTGGTCCTGCTGCCGCTCGTGGCGGTCCTGTTGACCTCGCTCAAGACCGAGCGCCAGATGGCCGAGGACAGCGGCGCGCTCACGCTGCCCGACAACTTCCTGAACCTCGACAACTACGCGACGGCCTTCCGCGACGGCGAGATGCTCACCGCCTTCGGCAACACCGCCCTCATCCTTCTCGTCGCCGTCACCGGTACGGTCGTCATCGGCTCGATGGCGGCCTACGCGATCGACCGCTTCACCTTCCGTTTCCGCAAGCTGGTCGTCGCCCTGTTCCTGGTCGCCACCCTGGTCCCCGGGGTCACCACCCAGGTCGCGACCTTCCAGATCGTCGACAGCTTCGGCATGTTCGACACCCTCTGGGCCCCGATCGCCCTCTACATGGGCACCGACATCGTCTCGATCTACATCTTCCTGCAGTTCGTGCGGTCGATCCCGGTCTCCCTGGACGAGGCCGCCCGCCTGGACGGCGCCAACCACTTCACGATCTACCGGAAGATCATCTTCCCGCTCCTGAAACCCGCGATCGCCACGGTCGTCATCGTCAAGGGGATCACCGTCTACAACGACTTCTACATCCCCTTCCTCTACATGCCCTCCGACGACCTGGGGGTGATCTCCACGTCCCTCTTCCGCTTCAAGGGCCCCTTCGGCGCCCACTGGGAGACGATCTCGGCGGGGGCGGTCCTGGTGATCCTGCCGACCCTGCTCGCCTTCCTGCTGCTGCAGAGGTTCATCTACAACGGCTTCATGAGGGGTGCGACGAAGTAGGACCATGGCGGGGGAGCGACGGCTCCCCCGCCGTGACGGCACGGGCCCGGGACGGCCTAGGACTCCTTCGCCTTCGCCACCGCGGACATCGCCCCGACCAGCACCGGCGTCACCAGCTCCACCTGCCAGGCCCGCGCCCCGTACCCCGTGAGCACCGCGCTCACCGCCTCCGCGTCGAACGTTCTCGGCGGCTCCCAGCACAGCCGGCGGACCGTGTCCGGGGTGATCAGGTTCTCCTGCGGCATGTTGAGTTGCTCGGCCAGCGCGGACACCCCGGCCCGCGCGGCGGACAGCCGGGCCGCCGCCGCGGGATCCTTGTCGGCCCAGGCCTTCGGCGGGGGCGGCCCGGTCACGGGCTGCCCGTGCGCCGGCAACGCGGAGTCCGGCAGTGCCCTGGCCCGGTCGACCGCCGCCTGCCACTGCTCCAGCTGGCGCCGGCCCATCCGGTGCCCGAAGCCGTTCAGCGCGGCCAGCGCAGCTGCGTTCACCGGCAGGGCCAGGGACGCCTCGACGATCGCCGCGTCGCTCAGCACCTTGCCCGGGGAGACGTCCCGCCGCTGGGCGATCCGGTCCCGCGCCTCCCACATCTCCCGCACGACCGCCATCTGCCGCCGCCGGCGCACCTTGTGCATCCCGGACGTACGCCGCCACGGGTCCTTGCGGGGCTCCGCGGGCGGCGCGGAGGCGATCGCGTCGAACTCCTGGCGGGCCCACTCCAGCTTCCCCTGCCGGTCCAGCTCCTTCTCCAGGGCGTCCCGCAGGTCCACGAGGAGTTCCACGTCGAGCGCGGCGTACCGCAGCCACGGCTCGGGCAGCGGGCGGGTCGACCAGTCGACCGCGGAGTGGCCCTTCTCCAGGACGTAGCCGAGCACGCCCTCGACCATCGCGCCGAGGCCGACCCGGGGGAACCCGGCGAGCCGCCCGGCCAGCTCGGTGTCGAAGATCCGCGTCGGGACCATGTCTATCTCGCGCAGACACGGCAGGTCCTGGGTGGCGGCGTGGAGCACCCACTCCACGCCGGAGAGCGCCTCGCCGAGGCCGGAGAGGTCGGGGCAGGCGACGGGATCGATGAGCGCGGTGCCCGCGCCCTCGCGGCGCAGCTGCACCAGATAGGCGCGCTGGCCATAGCGATAACCGGACGCGCGTTCGGCGTCCACGGCGACGGGGCCGGAGCCGGCGGCGAAGGCGGCGATCACCGCGGCGAGCGAGGACTCGTCGGCGATGACGGCCGGAATGCCCTCCCGGGGCTCCAGCAAAGGGATCGGCGCCCCCGCTTCAGAAGATCCGCCGTCGTCCGGAGGGGCGCCTCCGGTGGTTCGCAGGGTCCTGTCTGCTGCGGTCTCTTGGGCGTCGGTCACCTGTCAAGGGTATCCGTGTATGGACATGGCCCGCCGACGGAACGTTCCGCCGACGGGCCATCCAGGGGCGTAAACCAGTCACGTATCACACGTGTCAGTGAATGTTTCCGGCGAACCGGGAGAAGCTGGGCATCGATGGTTGTTTTCGGCCCTTTCCTGGCGCCGTGTCCGCGGTGTCCTGCCGCCGTGCACCCGGTGTCAGTGGATGATCCCGGTGCGCAGGGCCACCGCCACCATTCCGGCGCGGTCGCCGGTGCCGAGCTTGCGCGCGATTCGGGCCAAGTGGCTCTTGACCGTGAGCGCGGACAGGCCCATGGAGACGCCGATCGCCTTGTTGGACTGCCCCTCGGCGACCAGGCGCAGCACCTCGACCTCGCGGCCCGACAGCTCCCGGTAGCCGCCCGGGTGGCTCGGGGCTCCCGGGGGGCGGCGGTGCATTCGGGCGGCGGAGCCGATGGGAGCGGCACCTGGGCGGGTGGGCAGTCCGATGTTGGTACGGGTGCCGGTGACGACGTATCCCTTCACACCGCCCGCGAGGGCGTTGCGTACGGCGCCGATGTCGTCGGCCGCGGAGAGGGCGAGGCCGTTGGGCCACCCCGCCGCGCGGGTCTCGGAGAGGAGGGTCAGGCCGGAACCGTCCGGCAGGTGAACGTCCGCGATGCAGATGTCGCGGGGGTTGCCGACGCGGGGACGGGCCTCGGCGATGGACGAGGCCTCGATGACATCGCGGACCCCGAGGGCCCACAGGTGCCGGGTGACGGTGGACCGGACCCGTGGGTCGGCCACCACCACCATCGCGGTCGGCTTGTTCGGACGGTAGGCGACCAGGCTTGCGGGCTGCTCGAGGAGAACGGACACCAGGCCTCCTGGGTGCGGGACGGGGGGCTGATTCGCCGGGCTCGTGGGGTCGAAGCCGGGACGAACCGTGCTTTCAAGGTCACAGAGGTCTTCGGCACCAAACCTCTGCTCCTTTAGAGAATGATCACGATTTAGTGAGTAACAATCCGTGCAATTCGGACACGTCTTCGATCATTCGAAGACCGAACGGTGTCGCTTCACGTCGATACGAGGCCGAAAGTGGCCGTATCGACAAAGTGACGGGGGCGGCCGGTGTGATGGTCGGTGCGGTTGCTCGCACGCAGAAAAGGACCGTGCTCCGTGGAGCACGGTCCTGGGGGTCGAGCGGCAGGCGGGGAGGGGTCAGCGGGTCTGCGGCCCGCGTCGCTGCGGCAGCGTCACCACCGCCGCGTCCCCGGGGTCCACCGCCGGAGGGAGCCCCGCGATCTGGCCGAGCAGATCGCACCACGAGGCGAGATGCGCGGCGGTGTCGGGAACGCCGCCCAGCACCTCGCGCGGGGTCCACGAGGCCCGGATCTCGATCTGCGAGGCGGCCGGCCGCGTCGCCAGCCCGCCGAAGTAGTGCGAACTCGCGCGCGTCACCGTCCCGCTCGGCTCCCCGTACGACAGGCCCCGGGCCTGCAGTGCCCCGGTCAGCCACGACCAGCAGACCTCCGGCAGCAGGGGATCCGCCGCCATCTCGGGCTCCAGCTCCGCCCGGACCAACGTCACCAGCCGGAAGGTGCCCTGCCAGGCCTCGTGCCCGGCCGGGTCGTGCAGCAGCACCAGACGGCCGTCGGCCAGGTCCTCGTCGCCCTCGACGACCGCGGCCTCCAGGGCGTACGCGTACGGGGCGAGCCGCTGCGGCGGTTTGGTCGACTCGATCTCGATCTCCGGCCGCAGCCGTGTGGCCCGCAGCGCTTCGACGGCGGAGCGGAACGGAGCCGGTGCCGTCCTGCCCGCATCGCGCTCCCCCTCCTTCGCGTCGTCCATCCCGCCAGCGTCGTCCGACAGTCGTCCCTGAGCCGCAGCCATGCCGGAACAGTAAGGGGAACCGGGCCTCGGCGCAGGGCAAGACACCCGTGCGCTGGGTCACTGTCGCATCGCGCTCAGCGAACGGAGGCCGCCCCTGGGCCCGGGAACGGCGACCGGGGAGGAGCGCGTCCCGCTCGCCCACGGCCCCGGCCGCCGGCGCCGGACGGGCGTGGGAGACTTTGCCTCGTGAGTGCCAACGTCAGCCCCTCGGGCCACCAGCCGACCGCCACCCGCGCCGCCGTCGAGAACTCGGCCTTCCTGAAGGCGTGCAGGCGTGAGCCCGTGCCGCACACACCGGTGTGGTTCATGCGGCAGGCCGGGCGCTCGCTCCCCGAGTACCTGAAGGTGCGCGAGGGCATCGGAATGCTCGACTCGTGCATGCGGCCGGAGCTGGTCACCGAGATCACCCTCCAGCCGGTCCGCCGACACCACGTGGACGCGGCGATCTACTTCAGCGACATCGTCGTCCCCCTCAAGGCCATCGGGATCGACCTCGACATCAAGCCCGGCGTCGGCCCGGTCGTCGAGAAGCCGATCCGCAGCCGCGCCGACCTCGCCCAGCTCCGCGACCTGACCCCCGAGGACGTCTCCTACGTCACCGAGGCGATCAGGCTGCTCACCGCCGAGCTGGGGGAGACCCCCCTCATCGGCTTCGCCGGCGCCCCCTTCACCCTCGCCAGCTACCTCGTCGAGGGCGGCCCGTCCCGCACCTACGAGAACGCCAAGGCGATGATGTACGGCGACCCCGAGCTGTGGGCCGACCTGCTCGACCGCCTCGCCGAGATCACCTCCGCGTTCCTCCGGGTCCAGATCGAGGCGGGCGCCTCGGCCGTCCAGCTGTTCGACTCCTGGGCCGGTGCCCTCGCCCCGGCGGACTACCGCCGTTCGGTGCTCCCCGCCTCCGCGAAGGTCTTCGACGCCGTCGCCGGGTACGGCGTCCCGCGCATCCACTTCGGCGTCGGCACCGGTGAGCTGCTGGGCCTCATGGGCGAGGCCGGCGCGGACGTCGTCGGCGTCGACTGGCGCGTCCCGCTCGACGAGGCCGCCCGCCGCGTCGGCCCCGGCAAGGCGCTCCAGGGGAACCTGGACCCGACCGTCCTGTTCGCCGGCACGGAGGCCGTCGAGGCCAAGACCCGCGAGGTCCTCGACAGCGCCGCGGGCCTGGAGGGCCACGTCTTCAACCTCGGCCACGGCGTCATGCCCAGCACCGACCCGGACGCCCTGACCCGCCTGGTGGAGTACGTCCACACGCGCACGGCTCGCTAGGCGCTCGGCGCTGTCGCACTCCCGGCGAGGTGGATCCATCCCCGTCGGTGACGGGATGGATCCGTGCGCCCGTCACACGCCGACGAGCTGCCACTCCTGGCTGTGGCCGGCGGCGGACGGCCACTGGACGATCTTCGCGCCGTTGTCCACGGAGCTGCCGCGCACGCCCGCGCACAGACCGTTCCTGACGTCGACCAGGCGGTGGTGGCCGCTGGTGGACGCAGGGACGAGCTTCCACCACTGGTTGGCGGTGTCGGTGTCCGACCACTGGTCCAGAGCCGTGCCGGCGGTGGTGGAGCTTCCCGGGCTGTCCAGCACCTTGCCGCTGTTGACGTTGGACAGCCGGAACGATCCGTCGTAGTCGGGCAGCAGCGTCCGGGCGGCGGCCCCCGCGGTGAGCGTCACGACGCGGGCGTGGTTGCCGAGCGAGGACGCCTGCACGCTCGCCGTCGTGCTGACGGAGGAGATGCCGCGTCGGCGCACGAAGGTGATGTCCTGGTCGATGTCCGAGGTCAGCTCGACGGTGGCGGTACGGGCGCCGGTGTCCCAGGTCAGGGACCTCACGGTGACGCGGTTGCAAGGATTCCCGCTGAACTGCGAAGGCCCCTCACCAGCCCGGCCGAGCCCGCCTGCCGAACAGCAGGCCGCGCGGCTCGGGCGGGGGCGGGGTGCCGGGGCGCAGCGGCCAGGCGAGCAGCATGCCCGCCACGAAACCGACCAGATGGGCCGCGTACGCGACCGTGCCGACGTCGGAGACGCCCTCGCCGGACGAATTGAACGCCTGGAGCACGAACCAGAAGCCCAGCACCAGCCAGGCGGGCAGTCTCAGCGGCAGGAAGACCAGGAAGGGGACGAGAACCCAGACCCTGGCCTTCGGGTAGAGGACGAGATACGCGCCGAGGACACCGGCGATCGCCCCGGACGCGCCGATCAGCGGGTCGGTGGAGTCGGCGTTGACGAAGGCGTAGCCGTACGACGCCGCGTAGCCGCAGGCCACGTAGAACAGGGCGAACCGTACGCGGCCCAGCCGGTCCTCGATGGTGGTGCCGAAGATCAGCAGGAAGATCATGTTGCCCAGTAGGTGCAGCCAGCCCGCGTGCAGGAACAGCGCGGTCAGGACGGACAGCGCGGGCGACTTGTCGTAAGTCGGCGGACCCAGCGCGCAGCCGCCCGACGGGGCGAGTTCGCCGGTGGGGACCAGGTGCGGCAGCTGATGACGGATCAACTCCGCCGGTATTGCCGCGTACTGCTCCAGGAACGCCTGGGTGTGGCACAGCCGGGCCAGTTCGCCGTCGCCCGGGACGGAACCGGCCAGACCCGGCATGAAGACGAAGAAGAAGACGTTCGCGGCGATCAGCGCGTAGGTCACGTAGGGCGTGCGGCTCACGGGGTTCACGTCGTGCACGGGGATGACCACACCGGACTTGTGCCCGGGATGGGGGGCCGGAATCAGCCCGCCCGGCGGTGGCACGGGCCTCGGCTCCGGCCCTGGTGAACGTGCGGGGCGGGTGGTGCGTATGACTCCTCAACCGCGGATCTACGTGAGGAACAGGCGATGAACGACCGAGTGACCCCGGCGATGCACGCCACCCCCGATGGTGAGGCCGAGATCTCGCTGGTGGTGCGGCTGCCCTGGGAAGACGTCGCCGCGCTCGGCCAGGAGGCCGGGCGGCTGGCGGCGCGGATGCAGCGGCCGGTGACCCTGGACGAGGCGGTGAGCCACCGGCTGCGGTCGGCCCGGCCGGCGGCCGCGCACGCGAAGCCGGCGGCGGCACCGACGGCTCAGCCGGCCGCGGTGACGTCGGCGGCGTCGGTGTCCTCGCTGCCGTCCCGCCCGCCGACGGAACAGGCACGGCAGGCCATCGACCGCATCACCGGCACGTCGGCCGTGTGACGGACACGCCCCGGTCTCCCGGACACGCCCTGGCCTCCCCGGACTCGGTCCGACCTGACTAGGCGCTGTCCGACCTGACCGCCGCCGTCGCCTTTCTCGCCGCCACCAGGACCGGGTCCCAGACCGGGGAGAAGGGCGGGGCGTAGCCGAGGTCCAGGGCGGTCATCTGCTCCACCGTCATACCGGCGGTGAGGGCCACCGCCGCGATGTCGACGCGCTTGCCCGCGCCCTCCCGGCCGACGATCTGGACGCCGAGGAGCCGGCCGGTGCGGCGTTCGGCGAGCATCTTCACCGTCATCGGGGCCGCGCCGGGGTAGTACCCGGCGCGGCTGGTGGACTCGACGGTGACGGTGACGTACTGGAGGCCGGCCCGGTCGGCGTCCTTCTCGCGCAGGCCGGTGCGGGCGATCTCCAGGTCGCAGACCTTGCTGACGGCGGTGCCGACGACACCCGGGAAGGTGGCGTACCCGCCGCCGGCGTTGGCGCCGATGATCTGGCCGTGCTTGTTGGCGTGGGTGCCGAGCGGGATGTGGCGCAGGCTGCCGGAGACCAGGTCGAGGACCTCGACGCAGTCGCCGCCGGCCCAGATGTTCTCGTGGCCCCGGACCCGCATGGCCAGGTCGGTCAGCAGGCCGCCGTGGTCGCCCACGGGCAGGCCCGCCGCCCGCGCGAGCGTGGTCTCCGGGCGTACGCCGATGCCCAGGACCACCACGTCCGCCGGGTACTCGGCGTCCTTCGTGGCGACCGCCCGGACCCGGCCGTCGGCGCCGGTGCGCAGGGCGGTGACCTCGGCGTCGTCGACCATCGTGATGCCGAGGCCCGTCATGGCCTTGTGCACCAGCCGGCCCATGTCCGGGTCGAGGGTGGACATGGGCTCGCCGCCCCGGTTGACGACCGTGACCTCGTACCCCCGGTTGATGAGCGCCTCGGCCATCTCCACGCCGATGTAGCCCGCGCCGACGACCACCGCCCGGCGGCCCTCGGTGGCGGCCAGGGTGTCCAGGAGGGCCTGGCCGTCGTCCAGGGTCTGTACGCCGTGCACTCCGGGGGCGTCGACGCCGGGCAGGTCGGGGCGGATCGGCCGGGCGCCGGTCGCGATGACGAGTTTGTCGTACGAGGTCCAGGACTCGGTGCCCGCGTCGAGGTCCCGCGCGCGCACGCGGGCACCCGTGACATCGATCTCCACGACCTCCGTGCGCATCCGCAGATCGATGGCGCGGGCCCGGTGCTCCTCGGGCGAGCGGGCGACGAGCCGGTCGCGCTCGGGGACGTCGCCGCCCACCCAGTAGGGGATGCCGCACGCCGAGAACGAGGTGAAGTGGCCCCGTTCGAACGCCACGATCTCCAGCTCCTCGGGCCCCCGCAGCCGGCGGGCCTGGGACGCGGCGGACATGCCCGCCGCGTCGCCCCCGACGACCACCAGGCGCTCCCGGGAACGTTCTTCAGTACGGCTCATGTTCATGGGAACACGCTACGGGGGCGCGGCATTTCGGTACGGCGCAGCCGTCCGGGCCGCGCCCGTCGGCGACCCCGCCCTCCGCCCTGCCGGCCGTCAGTCCTGCCCCCGCTCCTCCTCCCGCTCCTCCGTCTGCGGCGCGGCGGCCGGGAGCGAGCTCGCGGTGCCCGCCGTGGCCGCCGCCGGGGCGGGCCGGCGGGTGCGGGTGAGGCGCAGCCACAGGAACACCACGATCGCGGTGACCACCGCGAAGGGGAGGATCGCGGCGAGGGCCATGGCCAGCCAGCGGAACACGGCGACGAACGCGTTCCAGCCGCCCGCCAGCGCGTCCAGGAAGCCCGGCTCGTCGTCGGCCTTCGCGGCCTTCTTCACCGCGGTCTCGGACAGGGAGAGCGTGATGGTGGCGAGGCTCGTACGGTCCTTCAGGGACTTCTGCTGGGCGAGCAGGGACTCCAGGTCGGCCTGCCGGCTGCTCAGCTCGCCCTCCAGGGTGACCACGTCACTGAGCTTGCCCGCCCGGTCCATCAGCTCACGGATCCGGGCCACGCTCGCCCGCTGCGTCTTGATCCGGCTGTCCACGTCGACGACCTGGTCGGTGACGTCCTCGGCCTTCTCCTTGCGTTCGATCAGCTTGCCGGTGCCCTCCAGTTCCCCGAGGACCTGCTCGTACTTCTCCGAGGGCACGCGCAGGACGACCCGGGTACGTTCACGGTCCTTGCCGTCGAGGGTCGTGGACTCGCTGCCCACGAACCCGCCCACGGTCTCCACGGCGGTGCGGGCCTCGTCCAGGGCCGCCGGTACGTCCTTGACCCGTACGGTCAGGGTGGCCGTGCGGATGATGTGGCTGGGCGTGATCTTGACCGGCGCGTCGGCGGCGCCCTGCTCGCTGTAGCTGCTGCCGCTCTCGTCGTTCAGGGCTCCCTTCTGCCGGGAGGCGGACGTGCCCGAGTTGGTGGTGTCGGAGGCCTCCTTGCTGTTCGAACCGCCGCCGTCCCGGGGGTCGGAGCAGCCCGTGAGCGCCAGGGCTCCCGCGAGGAACAGGGCGGCGAGAGCCCCCGCGGGCCGCCGGGAACGTCGTACGTGTGTGTGGGCCATTGCGGCGTACCCCCCGAGGGTCGTGGCGGGCGTGGGTCCGCCCGCACTGCTGACGACCCTTCGACGCCCGAGGGGGACGGAACGTTGGCTGCCGGTGGTCCCGAAGCGGTCACGGTCGGGACTCGGCGGGGCCACGGGGGCGACCGGTCAAAAGGGGAGGCGGGGGCAGGACCGGCGTCATGACGCTCCGTGACGTCTGAGAGGCTGGAACCATGAGCGGATCAGGTACGGACGCCGGGCGCGGCGCCGGGCACGTCGTCGTCATCGGGGCCGGCATCGCGGGGCTGGCCGCCGCGCACAGGCTGCTGGACCGGGGCGCGAGAGTGACCGTCCTGGAGGCCACGGACCGGGTCGGCGGCAAGCTGCTGCCCGGCGAGATCGCGGGCGCGCGCGTCGACCTCGGCGCCGAGTCGATCCTGGCCCGCCGGCCCGAGGCCGTCGCCCTCGCGCGCGAGGTGGGTCTCGCCGACCGGCTCCTGCCGCCGGCCACCGCCTCGGCCTCGCTGTGGACCCGGGGCGCCCTGCGGCCCATGCCCAAGGGCCATGTCATGGGGGTCCCCGGCACCGCGTCCGCGCTCTCGGGCGTCCTGTCCGACGAGGGCCTGGCCCGGATCGAGCGCGACGCCGACCTGCCGCGCACCGAGGTCGGCGACGACGTGGCGGTGGGGGAGTACGTGGCGGCCCGCCTCGGCCGCGAGGTCGTCGACCGCCTGGTGGAACCCCTGCTCGGCGGTGTCTACGCGGGCGACGCGTACCGCATCTCGATGCGTTCGGCCGTACCCCAGCTCTTCCAGGCGGCGCTGACCCACACCTCCCTCACCGAGGCCGTCCGGGGCATCCAGGAGCGTGCCGCCGCAGCCCAGCAGACCGGACCGGTCTTCATGGGCATCGAGGGCGGGATCGGCCGCCTGCCGCTCGCCGTGGCCGAGTCGGTGCGGGCGCGCGGCGCCGAGATCCGCACCCTCGCGCCCGTCACCGAGCTGCGCCGGGAGGCGTCCGGCAGCTGGCGTGTCGTCACCGGCGGTACGGGCAGCGGCGGGCAGGAGCGTGTCCTGCGCGCCGACGCCGTGGTCCTGGCCGCTCCCGCCCCGGTCGCCGCCGCCCTGCTCGGTGCCGAGGCCCCCGAGGCCGCCGCGGAACTGGCGGGCGTGGAGTACGCCTCGATGGCCCTGGTCACCCTCGCCTACCGCCGGGCCGGCCTCACCCTCCCCGAGGGAAGCGGCTTCCTGGTGCCGCCGGTCGACGGCCGCACGATCAAGGCGTCGACGTTCTCCTCCCAGAAGTGGGGCTGGATCGCCGACGAGAACCCGGACCTGCTGATCCTGCGCACCTCGGTCGGCCGGTACGGCGAGACGGCGATCCTGGACCACGACGACGCCCACCTCGTGGACGTGTCGAGGACCGACCTGCGCGAGGCCACCGGACTGACCGCCGCCCCCGTCGAGACCCGCGTCACCCGCTGGGACGACGGCCTGCCCCAGTACCCGGTCGGCCACCACGCGCGCGTGGCGCGCGTCCGCGAGCACCTCGGCAAGCTGCCGGGCCTCGCGGTCTGCGGAGCGGCCTACGACGGTGTCGGCGTCCCGGCCTGCGTCGCGAGCGCCGACGCCGCCGCGGACCGGATCCACGGCGACCTGCGCGCGCTGCGGGATCTCACCGCCGACCCGGTGCGGAGCCTCCACGGCGGAGCGGGAGAATAGGGCCATGAGCGACGTCGCCCCCACCACCGAGCCCGGCCGGATCCCGAACAAGGGCAAGCTGGCCAAGGACCTCAACGAGGTCATCCGCTACACCCTGTGGTCCGTCTTCAAGCTGAAGGACGTGCTGCCGGAGGACCGTGCCGGTTACGCCGACGAGGTCCAGGAGCTGTTCGACCAGCTCGCCGCGAAGGACGTGACCGTCCGCGGCACGTACGACGTGTCGGGCCTGCGCGCCGACGCCGACCTCATGATCTGGTGGCACGCCGAGACCAGCGACCAGCTCCAGGAGGCGTACAACCTCTTCCGGCGGACGAGGCTGGGCCGCGCGCTCACCCCGGTGTGGTCGAACATGGCCCTGCATCGTCCCGCCGAGTTCAACCGCTCGCACATCCCGGCGTTCCTCGCCGACGAGACGCCCCGCGACTACGTCAGCGTCTACCCCTTCGTGCGCTCCTACGACTGGTACCTGTTGCCCGACGAGGACCGTCGCCGCATGCTCGCCGACCACGGCAAGATGGCCCGCGGCTACCCGGACGTCCGCGCCAACACCGTCGCGTCGTTCTCGCTGGGCGACTACGAGTGGATGCTCGCCTTCGAGGCCGACGAGCTGTACCGCATCGTCGACCTCATGCGGCACCTGCGTGCCTCGGAGGCCCGGATGCACGTCCGCGAGGAGGTGCCGTTCTACACGGGCCGCCGGAAGTCGGTGGCCGAGCTGGTCGCGGGTCTGGCGTAGCCGCCGCCGCGCGGGGCCGTCGTCCGGGCGGCCGGGCCGTCAGCCGCCGACGGCCCGGAGTGTCCCGGCGGCCGTGCCCCGCGCGGGGGCGGGCTCCGGACGCGGTCCGCACGCCGCGCGCCGCTCCGGCAGCCGCCCCTCCAGCAGGTACGCCTCCAGGTAGCCGTTGACGCAACGGTTGGCCCCCCAGCCGACCCCGTGGTTGCCGGCGTCCCGCTCGGTCACCAGCACCGAACCCCACAGCCGCCGGTGCAGCGCGATCGCCCCGTCGTACGGTGCGGCCGCGTCCCGCTCGGCCGCCAGGATCAGCGTGGGCGGCAGCTCACCGGGTCCGGTGCGCACGTCGAGCGGCTGCTGACGCGGCCCCTTCCAGTACGCGCACGGCAGGTTCGCCCACACGTTGTCCCATGTCTCGAAGGGCGCGGTGCGCGCGAGCCGTGTGTTGTCGCGGTCCCACACCCGCCAATCGGTGGGCCAGGGGCCGTCGTTGCACTCGACGGCCGTGTAGACGGCGCTCGTGTTCTCCTGCTCCACCGCGGCCTCCGGGGACGGGCCGGCGATCTGCACCAGCGGCTTCGGATCGCCCTTGAGATAGGCGGAGAGCGCCAGGGCACGCTGGGGCCAGAGGTCGTCGTAGTACGCGGCCTGGAGGAACGCACCGTGCAGCTGTCCCGGTCCCACCCTGCCCCCGGCGGGCCGGGCCGCCAGCCGTGCCGCCGCCCGCTCGTAGCCGCGCAGCACCTTCTCGGGGGTGTCACCCAGCCCGTACACCCTGTGGTGCCGGGCGGCCCAGGACCGGAAGTCCGCCCAGCGTCCCTCGAACGCGGCCGACTGGTCGAGGTTGTTGCGGTACCAGATCTGCTCGGGGTCCGGGTTCACCACCGAGTCGAAGACCATCCGGCGCACGTGGGAGGGGAACAGCGAGGCGTACAGCGCCCCGAAGTACGTGCCGTACGACGCCCCCACGAACGTCAGCCGCAGCTCGCCGAGAGCCGCGCGCAGGACGTCGAGGTCGCGGGCGTTGTTGAGGGAGTGGTAGTGCCGCAGCGCGCTCCCGCCCCGCCGCGCACAGCCGCGCGCGAACGCCTTGGCGCGCGCGATCCGCTCCTTCTTGTACGCCTCCGAGGGGTGGGCGGGCGCCGCCGAGGGCCCCTGGCGCAGCGTCCTGGGGTCCCGGCAGGACAGCGGCGCCGAGCGGCCGACCCCGCGCGGGGCGTACCCGACGAGGTCGTAGGCGGCGCCGAGCCGCTTCCAGTCCGGCAGGTAGCCGAGGAGCGGGAAGAACATCCCGGAGGCTCCCGGGCCGCCCGGATTGAACACGAGCGCGCCCTGCCGGGCCACCTTCCGGCCCTGGGCGTCCTTGCCCTTGGCCCGGACCCGGCTGACGGTCAGTGAGATCTGTCTGCCGTTCGGGCGCGCGTAGTCGAGCGGCACCTTCACCGTCCCGCAGCGCACCCCGTCCGGCAGACCCTCCGCCACCGGACACTTCCCGAACCGGATGCCCTCGTCCGCGGCCCGCCGCGCCACCGGGCCGGTGAGCGTGTCTCCCGCGGCGGGGGGAGCGGCGACGAGACCGCTCAGCAGCACCGCCGCGACGGTCACATGGAGAACGGCAGCCCGCATGGCGAATCCCTCCGAAGCACGACAGCGACAAAGGGATGTTTGGTATGGAAGGGGGCGAATGTAAAGCACCGGCGGAGGGTGTCGCCGCCGCGTGCCCCGACGGTGTCACCGCTGTTCGAACGCCGCCCGCAGTTCGGGGGACTCCACCGCCCCCACGCCCCGGACGGCCACCGAGACGAGGTCCGGGACATCGCCCCCGTTCCGTCCCAGTACGGCCTTCAGCACCCGCGTCCCCTCCGGCGACGCCCACCGCGCGCCGGGCGGCCCCTCGACCCGCGCGATGACCAGGCAGCTGAGCGTCAGCACCAGCGGCAGCGCGAACCACAGCGCCACCAGCGCCCGGTGTTCGGCGAACCCCTGCGAGGGCAGCATCAGGGCCAGCGCCCCGAGGCCGCACACGCCGAGCGCGGCCCCCCGTACCTGGGTGACCGCGTCGGCCACGCCCGTGCGCGCGGCGTCCGGTACGGCCAGCCCCGCCGCGACGAGCCGGTCGGAGAGGTGCCGGACCGACTCGGCGGCCGCGGCGGCCCGGCGTACGGGCGCTATCCGGGACTGTCCGCCGGGGCCTATCGCGCCGATGACGGCACGTTCCATCTCGTCCCGGCCCTCCGGGTCCACGACGGTGGCCCACCCGGTGTGGGCGAGGAGGAGTCGGCGCTGGCGGGCCATGGCGACGAGGGTGAGGTCGGCGACGCGCGCCGGGCCGCCGGACAGGAACGCCGCCTCGTACAGGGTGAGCCGGTGGCAGTGGTGGACGTGGTCCGCCCGGATGTCACCGGCGGCGGCAGCCGCCCGCAGTGAGGCCAGGCAGAGTCGGGCACAGGAGACGCCGGCGGCGGCCCAGGCCAGGAGGAGGAAGAGGACCCAGAGCATGGCGTGTTTCTACGCGCCCGCCCCGACCGGAGGCGGGCGTTGTCCGGAAACCTGAGGGAAGGTTCCCGGTCTCGCCCGTTTGTACGCCGCCTCGGCCCGCAATTGCCAGGCCGCAGGGTGACGTGCGGAGCGTCAGCCGTCGTCCGAGGGCCCGTTGGCGGCCGGTGGCAGGGAGTAGGCCGACGGGGCTGTCTCCGGCCGGGACGGGGAGGGTGTCACCGGGACCGGGGAGCCGGGGCCGGCCGGTTCGCGGGGCGGGGCCGGGGAACCGGTCAGGGGCGGGGCGCTCGCGGAGGCGGTGTCGCGGGCGATCGCGTCGTAGTCGACGAGGCCGGTGGCCTCCAGGACCGTGATGTGGTCGAGGACGGTGGTGTTGGCGTCGTCGGCGAGGGCCCGGACCAGGGAGTTGCGGGTGGTGGCACGGACCTGGGCGACCACGGAGAAGACCCTGCCGTGCGCCAGCCGCAGGATGTTGGCGAACTCGTGGTCGTAGGTCTCGCCCCGCGCCGCGTCCAGGGTGGCCAGCCACTGCTTCTGCTGGTCGTTCGGCTGGTTCGGCAGGGGCAGGTTCAGGCGCGCCGCGACGTCGCGGACGCGGGCGTCGAGGAACGTGTGCCCCTCGATGAGATGCTCGCCGGCGGTCCGTACGGCCTCGGTGGTGCCCTTGGTCTCGGCCTGCTGTCCGGCGGGCAGCTCCCACAGCCCGGCCAGCCTGACCTTCGTGATGAAGTCCCGGTCCAGGGCGGACAGCGGACCGTACCGCGTCGTCATGGTCGTCGCGTTGAGCACGCTGACGCCGGTGCCGGAGCGGTCCGCGTACGACCAGACCGGGAAGACCAGCGCGATGAGTGTCGCCGTCAGTCCGGCGACGATGATTCCTGTACCACTGAAGAGTCCTCCCCTGCCCCTGGTGGTTCGCATGGCGTCTCCTGCTCGCGGCACCGCACGCTGATGCGCGGCGGGTGCTTGTCGGCCTACGGACCGGTATGTTACTGCCCGGTCCGCACCAACTGCCGTATGCGGAGGAACGGTTGAGGAGGGGGCAAAGTGTGCGGAACCGGATACGCGAAGCGCCGGATCAATCGGCCCCAAACGGGTCACACGCGACGGTAAACCCGTGTGGGGGACCCGGGTCTGTTAATCGCAGCACATTCGGGACGGGCGCCCCGGCTCAGCGGCGCAGCAGCACCCTGCGGGTGGCGCGGGCCAGCCGGGCCGCGGGGCGCCGGGACAGCGGGGCGGGGCCCGAGCGCTCCAGCCACCAGTGGCGCACCTCGCGCAGGACGTCCGCGTCGGCGGGGCGGCCGGTCAGCAGCACGTGCTCGGCGAAGGACAGGGCGTCGCGCCGGTAGCCGTCGGTCATCGGGTGGCCCTGCGCGTACGCCACGAACGTCGGCCGGTACGACGAGCCGAGGATCTCCGGCAGCTCCGGCGCCACCTTCGCCACGACGTCCGCCCGCTTGGCCGCGAGGGACCGCGCCTGCACACCCAGCCGTACCCGGTCGAACCCCTCGGGCACCGGCGTCCCGGCGACCAGCGCGGACAGCAGCGCGGCCTGCCCGAGCCCGAGCCGCTGCCGAGCGGCGGGCTCGGCCTCGGCGGCGGACGCCGTCCCGGTGGCGGGCGTCCTCGTCCCGGAGCCGCGCACCTCGGTCTTCTCCAGCACGTCCCGGATCGACGCCAGTTCCCGCTCCAGTTCGACCGGCTCGGGGAAGTTGTCGTCGCGCTCCAGCAGGACGCCCGGCGGGGTCACACGGGAGGCGAGGTCGGCGAGGACGTCGAGGACCTGCCGGGGGACGGGGTGGGCGTGGCTGTCGTGCCAGACACCGTCCCGCTCGAAGCCGCCCGCGACATGGACGTACGCGATGGCCTCGACCGGCAGCTCGTCGAGCGCCTTCGCCGGGTCCTCGCCCCGGTTGACGTGGTTGGTGTGCAGGTTCGCCACGTCGATGAGGAGCCGGACGCCGGTGCGGTCGACGAGGTCGTACAGGAACTGCCCCTCGGTCATGTCCTCGCCCGGCCAGTTGATCAGGGCGGCGATGTTCTCCAGCGCGAGCGGAACGGGCAGCGCGTCCTGGGCGATGCGGACGTTCTCGCACAGCACGTCCAGGGCGTCCCGGGTGCGGGGCACCGGCAGCAGGTGCCCGGCCTCCAGCTGCGGCGACGCGGTGAGGGCGCCCCCGGCCCGGACGAACGCGATGTGTTCCGTGACGAGGGGGGCGCCCAGTGTCTCCACGCGCTCGGCGAGGGAGCGCAGGCGCTGCTCGTCGGGGCGGTCGGCGCCGCCGAGGCCCAGGGAGACCCCGTGCGGCACCACCGTCACGCCGCGCTCGCGCAGACGCAGCAGCGACTCGTGCACATGGCCGGGACAGACGTTCTCGGCGACGACCTCGACCCAGTCGACACCGCCCGACCCCGCCATGCGCTCGACGGCGTCGGCGATCTCCGGCCGCCAGCCGATCCCCGTCCCCAACTGTGCGATCTGCTCCATCGTCCCCTCCACGGTCACGTCGGCCACGGCTTCACCAGACCCTGTGCGTCTCCTCACGGCGGACCTGTGCTGCGGTGTGACGGAGTCATGGCCCCGGGACACGGGACCGAACCCCTGGGAGGGGACCTTCAGAGCAACATTTGAGCTTTCCGCTGAGCTTTTCCCTGAGCCGTGCGCCGAGCCCGCTACTGGATCGCCGGCTGGCCCTGGTCCTTGTTGATCTCCTCCGGGTCCGGACGGCCGGTGGGCACCACGGACTCGAAGGGCGACGGCTTCGACTCGGTGTCCGGGTTGGTGGACGGCAGGGCGGGGGGCGCGGCCGGCGGCACCTGGCCGGGGACGGGCGGCGGCGGGCCGCTGGGGCTCGCGGTACCGGTGACCGAGTTCTGCGCGATGGTCGCGAAGTCGACCTCGCCGGTCGCCTCCAGGATCGTGATGTGGTCCAGCACGGTCTGGTTGGCGTCGGAGGCCAGCTGGCGGATCAGCGTGTTGCGGGTGGAGTTCCGCACGGAGGCGATCGCCGGGAAGATCTTGCCGTGGGCGGTCCGCAGCAGGTTCGCCCAGACCTTGTTGTAGTCCGCCTCGGTCTTGGCGGCGGTCATCTGGTCCAGGAAGCCCTGCTGCTCGGCCGTCGGCTGATTCGGCAGTTCGACGCCCAGCTTGGCCGCGATGATCCGGGACCGCTTGTCCAGGTCGGTGTGGCCCTTGATCAGGTGGTCCGCGGCCTCCCGGACGGACTTGCTGCCGCTGCGCTCCAGGGCCTGCTGCCCGGCCGGCAGCTCCCACAGGCCCGCCAGCCGCACGCGGATGAGCAGGTCGCGGTCGCCGGGGGTGAGCGGCCCCCACTGCGTGGTCACCGTGTCACCGGTGAGCGCGGCCGCGGCCGTCGCGTTGCGGTTGGGGTACGAGTAGAAGATGGGATAGGCGACCGCGGTGAGCGTGCCGGCGATCGCCAGGGCGACGAGGACTGAGCCCTTGGAGCGTCGCAAAAGAGCCTCCGGGAGGAAACCAACTGAACGTTGGGGTCTGACTGTTGCCTGTGGGTGCGGGGGTGACCGCTGGGTGTGCCCGGGGGCCCTGGCCTCCGCTCGGGGCGGGGCCGGGGGCCGGGGGCGGGTCAGATCGTGCCGTTGGCGATCGCGTCGAAGTCGACCTGACCGGTCTTCTCCAGCATCGTGATGTGGTCGAGCACGGTCTGGTTGGTGTCCGAGGCCAGCTTGCGCACCAGGGTGTTCTCGGTCTGGTTCCGGATCGTCCCGATGGCCGGGAAGATCTTGCCGTGGGCGGAGCGCAGCAGGTTGGCCCACACCCGGTCGAACTGGTCGTCCGTCGCGTTGTCCATCTGCTGGAGGAAGCCCTGCTGCTGCTCGTTCGGCACGTTCGGCAGCTCGACGCCCAGCTGGGTCGCCACGGCCCGCACCCGCTCGTCGAGGTCCTTGTGGCCCACGATCAGGTGGTCGGCCGCCTCCTTCACCTTGGCGCTCTTCGACCGCGCCATCGCCTTCTCGGCGGCGGGCAGCTCCCAGAGCCCCGCCAGCCGGACGCGCATGATCAGATCCCGGTCGGAGGCCGTCAGCGGCCCCCACTGGGTGTTCACCGAGCTGGCGGCCATGTTGGCCTGGGCGGTGCCCGAGCGGTCGGCGTAGGACCATACGGGGAACGCCAGTGCGCCTACGGTGACGACGAGAGCCAGGCCGGCGATGAGCGAGCCGTTGAAACGCGGCAAGGTGATCCTCCCGGATGATGCCAACTGGTCGTTGGGGCAGTTGCTTGGCCAGTGCCGGAAGATACGTGCAAGGTGGCGGAGTTGTTCAACGGCCTTCGAACCGCGTGAGGAGCCCCGGCTCAGGCGGAAACGATAGTGGGGCGCGGACCGGTGCGGGCCGGGGCCCGAACCGGGGGCGGGGCGGCTGTCCGGTGGCGGGGCGGTGCTGACGGCGAGGGCGGGCTGGGCGGCTGCGGGCCGGTGGGGGCTTCTCGCGCGCAGTTCCCCGCGCCCCTGAAAAGCAGGGGCTGCGCCCCGTGCTTTTCGTCCTTGAGCGGCCGTAGGCACACAAGGGGCCCGGGGTTCAGGTGTGCAGGGGCCTGTGGTCCGCGACCACCGTGCTGGAGCCCGGGGCGACCTCGGTGAAGCCGGCGTCGCGGACGAGGGGGAGGCCGGAGGCGGCGAGGGTCTCCCAGTCGGCCGGCGCGGCGGTGCGCACCGCGAGGGGGAAGCCCGCGTCCCGCCAGGCGGCCCGGGCCCGGGCGTCCAGGTCCCACCAGGCGAGCTGGGCGCCGTGGCCGGCCTGGGCCATCGCCTTGCCCGCCGACATCTCCACCCCGGGGTTCAGCCAGAGGACCGGCGCGGCGGGGTCGGGCCCGGCCGGCGGTTCCGGGTCGTCGAGGTCCGTGCCCGAGACCTGGAGGCGGGCCAGGTCCTTGGGCCAGCCGTCGAGCGGGACCGGCGGGAAGACGCGCACCTCCGCCGACTTGCCCGCCACGGTGATCCCCGGCAGCGCCTCGGCCCGCCGCCACTCCGCGCCCCGCGCCCGCCGGACCACCTTCCGGATCCGGGCGTCCTGCCAGCTCCGCATCGCGTCGGCCCACTCCCCGTCGCCCAGCGACCGCGCGTCGCTCAGCATCACGAGCACCGCCCGCGCCGCCGTCTCCAGCGCGTCCGTGCGCGCCGGCGGCGCCCCCCGCTCGATGCGCGCGACCAGGGGCAGGACGAACTGCGGCCCCTCGTCGCGCAAGGTCCGCTCATCCCGGAAGGGGCTGTCCTGGGCGGCGGCGGAGGAGGCAGCGGGGGCGGGGTCGGGGATCGGGTCGCTCGTGGTCACCCGCCCAGTCTGCCAGGCTGAATCGGCCCTACCCCGACCCGCATTCGCCCGTCTGTACGAGGATGGGGTCATGGAACGTGAGTTATTGCTGAGGCTGGAAGGTGTCGGCCGCCGCTACGGATTCCGTGGCCCCTGGGTGCTGCGCGACGTCGACCTGGAGATCGCCCCCGGCACCCTGACCCGGGTCGAGGGCGCCAACGGCACCGGCAAGTCGACGCTGCTCCGCGTCCTCGCAGGGCTCGACGCTCCCACGGTGGGCCGGGCCACCGGGCGCCCGCGCACGGCGTACGTCCCCGAACGCTTCCCCGCCGCGCTGCCGTTCACCGCCGCCGAGTACCTCACCCACCTCGGTGCCGTCCACGGCCTCGACCGCCCGGCCGCGGCCCACGCCGCCACCGAGTGGCTGGAGCGGTTCGGCGCCGCCGAGTACGCCCGTACGCCCATGGGGGAACTGTCCAAGGGCAGCAGCCAGAAGGTCGCCGTGGCGCAGGCCCTGCTCGCCGCGCCGGAGTTGCTCGTCCTCGACGAGGCGTGGACCGGTCTGGACGCCGACGCCCGGGAGGAGCTGGAGCGCGTGGTCGTCGAGCGGACCGCCGCCGGGGCCGCGGTGGTGTTCGTGGACCACGATCCGGGGCGGCTGGCGGGGGCGCCGGACGCGACCTACGCCGTGGTCGGGGGCGCGCTCGCTCTCCGGGAGGGGAGCGGAAGTTCACGGGTGCGGGCGGACGGCACCCCGGTCGCACTCGATGCCGATGCCGACGCCCAAGCCACTGTCGTGGTCGAGGCGCGGGCGGCTTCAGGGCGGCAAGTCCCGCAGCAAGCAAGCAAGTTGGCGACGAGAGTCCAGGAAGGAGGCTCCGGGACGCACCGGTTCACCGTCCCGGCGGCGGCCTCCGACGCGTTGCTCAGGGCGCTGCTGGAGGCCCGCCCGCCCTGGCATGTGGTGAGCGTGGGTCCGGCGCCCGTGTCCCGGACCGGACCGGAACCCGGCCCCGCGCCCGACTCCGCACCGGAACCCGCACTGGAAGGCGAACCCGCCTGATGAACGCGCTCCTCCGCTACCAGGCGGCGCTCCTCGTCCGCTCCCAGCGCTGGCTCCCGCCCGTCATCCTGTACGCGGCGTTCCTCGCCATCGGCGTGCAGAAGGGGCAGCCGGTGCTCGACTCGCTCGGCTACACGGCCGCCGCGCTGCTGCCCGTCTCCGCCTGGCTGATGCGGATCTGTGTCACCAACGAGCCGCCCGCGGCCCGCAGTTGTACGGGCGCGGCGGCCGGACCCGGCCGGGCGCACCTGGCCTGCGTCCTGGTGGCGTTCTCGGCGGCCGCGCTTCTCGGGACGGCGGCCACGGTCCTCGTCACGCTCATCAGCGCCCCCACGAGCACGGACCACCAGACGCGCGTCGAGTCGCTCCCCGCGGCGGGCGCCGGCCTGCTGGCCGCGCTCGCCTGCGCCCTCCTCGGCACGGCCGTCGGCGCGCTCACGAACTGGCCGCTGCTGCGCTCGCCCGGCCGGGCCGTGCCGGCCCTGCTGCTGGGCGCGCTGCTGGCCCTGGTCGTGGCCGGCTCCCCGGCCCGGATCGCGGTCACGGCCCTGGTCGAAGGCTCGCGGCGGGCGGCCGTCCCGGTCCCCGTCCTGCCCCTGATCGCGGCCGGTCTGCTCACGGCGGCCGCGACCGCCGTGGCGTGCGCCCTGACCACCCGCCGCTCAGCCTGAACAGGCGGTCCGCTCGGCTTCCCGCCACTCGCATACCGGGCAGAGCGTGATCCCTTTGTGGGACTCCGGGTACTCGGTGGGCTTGCGGCACAGGACGCATTCGGCGAAGGGCTCTGCGTCGTCCGCGGCAGGGGCGGGCCCCTGAGCCGCGGTCGTCTCTTCGGCTCCGCGGTGGTTGCTCATCCTTCCAGCGTAGAACGGCCGGGCTGAGGGCGGACCGGGGCGCCGTGCCCCGCGCCTCTCAGCCCCGCGGGATCCTGCGGGCGTACGTCCCGTCCCCCTTCGCCGCCGTGGCCGCGGTCGTCCCGACCAGCTCCGACACCTTCACGAAGCGGAACCCGCGTGCCCGGAGCGTCGGCACGATCTTCCGCACGGCCCGCTCCGTGACCGGCGCGGCACTGCGCGTGCAGTGCATGACCACCACGGAACCCGGCCGCACCCCGTCCAGCACCTGCCGCACCACGTCGTCCGCGTCCGTCGCGAACGCGTCCCCGCTCACCACGTCCCACTGCACCGCCGTCACCCCGGACGCGCCGATCCTGCGCAGCGCACGGCTGTCGTAGCAGCCGCCGGGAAACCGGAAGTACGGCATCGGATCCGTCACCCCCGCCTCACGGAACACCCGGTAGGCACGCTCCAGGTCGGCCCGCATACGCCCCGGCGCCATGGTCGGCAGGCCGTGGCAGTCCTCGGTGAAGGCGTGATGGCTGTACGAGTGGTTCGCCACCTCGAAGAGGGGGTCCCGGCCGATGGACCGCGCCTGGATCGGGTACTCCTCGACCCACCGCCCTGTCATGAACAGGGTGGCCGGAACCCGCAGTCGGCGCAGTGCCGCGATCAGCTCGGGATTGTCGAACCGTTCACCGGCGGCGGCCCTGCCCCCCTGGTCCGCGGTCATGTCCGCGTCGAAGGTGAGCGCGACGGTCTTGTCCGCCGCCGTCCGCGGGCCGTGCTCGAACACCGGGGTCAGCCCGGCCGGGCCCGGCGCGAGCGTGGGCGGACGGGACACCGTGGCCGGGGAGGGGACGGCGGTGGCGTTGACGATGCGCGTCGAGGCCTGCGGGGTGCCACAGGCGGCGAGGGCGGCGCCGAGCGCGCCGATCGCACAGAGCGCGGTGATTCTTCGTACAGGACTGATCACCGTACGAACGTACGGCGGTGGGGTCTGCGGACCGTCGGTTCAGCTGCCGAACGACAGGGAGTCCGGCACGAAGTCACCCGCCTGGGTGACGAAGGGCTCCCAGGCGGCGGTCGACAGCACCAGCTCCGGGCTACCGGGGACCTTGGAGTCACGGACGTGGACGGCGGAGGGGAGGGTGGCGACTTCTACGCAGTCGTCGCCCTGGGTCCCGCTGTAGCTGCTCTTGAACCAGGCGAGTTCCGACCTGCTCATGACGCTCCTCGCATTCGCTCCAGTAGTCCCTCGGAATCAGCCGGGCTGAGGGCCTGCGAGCGCAGTGTCGCATATCGCTGGTTGAGCAGGCGGGCCTCATTCCCGTCGGAAATCAGACGGCCGCTCTGCTGACCCTCGGAGTACGCGAGTCGACGTCCGTCCGGCAACTCGACCAGCCTTACAGGGCCGTCGAGACACGCGTGGTGCCTGCTGCTCAGCGGCATGATCTGCACGACGACGTTCCGGAGCCGCATCTGCTCCAACAGATGGTCGAGCATCCCGCGCGTGACCTTGGGACCGCCCAACTCGCGTCGCACGACGGCCTCCTCGATGATGAAGCTGAACGAGGTGTTGGGGCGCTCGCGCAGCAGGCGCTGCCGCTCGGCGCGGGCCCTCACCTGCGCTTCGAGTTGTTCGTCGGCCAGTGGAGGGATGCTCTCCCCGAACACCGCCCGCACGTACGACTCCGACTGCAACAGCCCCGGTACCAACCGGCATTCGTACGTACTCAGGCTGACCGCCTGGCCCTCCAGCCGCGCCCACTTCCGGAACCACGAGGCCAGCCCCGGCTGGCGCGACAGATGCTTGCCCGCCCTCAGCAACGCCCCCGTCCCGCCCAGCACTTCGTCCGCCCGCTCCACGAACACCTCGTCCGCCATCCGCCTGCCCAGCTCGATCGAGGCGACCGTGTGGACGCTGAACCGCACCAACGGCGCGAACTGCTCCCTCGTGTGCCCGTGATGCTCCCGCAGCGCCTGCACGAACGCCCCGAACGTCTTCAGACTGTCGGACGGGTCGGGTTCCCAGTCGACGCTCATGCTCGGCCACCTCCGGGTGAGTCGGATCTCCCCACGATCAACTCACCCAGCGTCACCAACGGTTACGCGTACTGTCCATCGAACACGCATGTACGGCGACGTGCCGTACATGCGCGTTCCCCTCGGCTCCGCGCGGCTCGGGTCAGGTGCGGCGCCACGGCCCGGTCACCGCGAAGGTCGTCCCCGGGGTGTAGCAGTTGACGTACATCGTCCGGCCGTCGGGGGAGAACGTGACGCCGGCGAACTCGCCCCATTCGGGCTCTTCCGGGGTGCCGATGTTCTGGGCGTTGCGGGCCATGGCGTAGACCTCGCCGCGACGGGTGACACCGTAGACGTGCTGCGCGCCGTTGCCGTCCTCGCAGACCATGAGGCCGCCGGAGGGGGCGAGGCAGATGTTGTCGGGGGACTCGCCCGGGAGCTGGAGGTCGGTGTCGGGACCGAAGGCGATCACCAGGGTGAGGGTGCGGTGGTCGGGGTCGTAGCGCCAGATCTGGCCGTAGTGGTCGGCGGCCGAGCCGTCCGAGCTGCGGGCGAAGGAGGAGACGAAGTACACGCAGCGCCCGCCCCAGTAGCAGCCTTCGAGCTTCTGCGCGTGGGTGATGCCCTTGGGGCCGAAGTCCTGGTGCCGGATGGCCGTCCGGGCGGCCAGGGGGTCGGGGACGTCCACCCACTCGATGCCCTCGAAGCAGGCACCGGTGTCCTGGATGGGGGACAGGTCCGGCACGCCGGGGACCCGCATCGCCTGGAGCCGGCCGCCCGCGCGGAGTGACCCCAGGCCGCCCTTGGGCTTCTCGGGCAGGAAGCGGTAGAAGAGGCCGAAGGGACGCTCGAAGGCGTCCTCCGTCTCGTAGACCACGCCGCGCCTGGGGTCGACGGCGACCGCCTCGTGCTGGAAGCGGCCCATCGCGGTCAGGGGCACGGCTCCCGAGCGGCGCGGGTCCGCCGCGTCCACCTCGAAGATGAAACCGTGGTCCTTGGTGTAGCCGTTGGTGCCGGCCTTGTCCTCGTTCTCCTCGCAAGTCAGCCAGGTGCCCCAAGGGGTGGGCCCGCCCGCGCAGTTGACGGCCGTGCCGGCGATGGCGACGCCCTCCGCGAGGACCTTGCCGCGGGCATCGAGCGTCAGGGACGTACAGCCGCCCTTGGCCGTCGGGTCGTAGGTCAGGCCCTCGACCGTGGGGACCGGGATGCGGCCGGTGTGACGGTTCTCGTGGTTGCGGACGAGGTGGACCCGCCCGTGTCTGCCGGAGAAGGCGGACATGCCGTCGTGGTTGCTGGGGACCAGGCCCTCGCCGGAACGCAGGGCGTCGCCCTCGCGGGAGAGGACCTGATAGCGGAAACCTTTCGGCAGATCGAGCAGACCGTTCGGGTCGGGGATCAGGGGGCCGTAGCC
The DNA here is from genome assembly GCF_042802995.1 of Streptomyces sp. NPDC057438. NCBI lineage: Bacteria > Bacillati > Actinomycetota > Actinomycetes > Kitasatosporales > Streptomycetaceae > Streptomyces > Streptomyces sp. NPDC057438. Next base: position 50,008 of record NZ_JBHVDD010000012.1, on the reverse strand, counting down.
GGAGTGGCCGAGGTCGCTCTGCGCGGCGGCCGAGCCCGCGAAGAGTTCGGAGAGGGCTCCGGTGAACGCGATGCCTGCGATGCCTGCGCCGGAACGGGCGAGGGCCTGACGGCGGGTCACTGACATGGGGGGACCTTCCTGTTGGCGGACAGGATGTGACCCGCCTGTGTGTATCACGCGGTCACGGCCACGTGAACCACGCGCAGGGAGGGAAGCGGAGGAATCGCCCCCGTGTCACTCGGTCGGCGGGGGCTGTGACGCAGGGGGCGGGGAGGGCGCCCGGGGCGGTTGCGGCGGGCCCGGCGGGGGGCCTGCCTGGGCTCGTTCGAGGAAGCGGAGCAGCTCCACCGGGAAGGGCAGGACGAGGGTGGAGTTCTTCTCCGCGGCGACCGCCACCACCGTCTGCAGCAGCCGGAGTTGGAGGGCGGCGGGCTGCTCGGACATCTGCTGGGCGGCTTCCGCGAGCTTCTTGGACGCCTGCAGCTCCGCGTCCGCGTTGATGATGCGGGCCCGGCGTTCGCGGTCGGCCTCGGCCTGGCGGGCCATGGAGCGTTTCATGGTGTCGGGGAGGGAGACGTCCTTGATCTCCACGCGGTCGATGGTGACGCCCCACTCCACGGCCGGGCTGTCGATCATCAGCTCCAGGCCTTGGTTGAGCTTCTCCCGGTTGGAGAGCAGGTCGTCGAGGTCGCTCTTGCCGATGATCGAACGCAGGGAGGTCTGGGCCATCTGGGAGACGGCGAAGCGGTAGTCCTCGACCTGGACGACCGCGTTCGCCGCGTCGACGACCTGGAAGTAGACGACCGCGTCGACGCGGACGGTGACGTTGTCGCGGGTGATGCCCTCCTGGGCCGGGACGGGCATCGTCACGATCTGCATGTTGACCTTGCGGATGCGGTCGATGCCGGGGACGACCATGGTGAACCCGGGAGTCCTGGGGGCACCGCGCAGGCGGCCCAGCCGGAAGACCACGCCCCGCTCGTACTGCTTGACGACTCGGGCGGCGGCCACGACGTACACGGCGCCGGCGGAGGCGGCCGCCGCGGCGGCCACGAGGAGTTCTTCGAGCATGACGACCCCCTTGAGTCGTCCCCTGTCGCTGGTATTACCACGATAGGGCGAGGCAGGGGCTCGGTCGACCGCCGCCGCCGGGGCCGGGCGGGGAGGGGAGGCGCTTGCCGGCACTCGCAGGGTGCCGTCGCGCGCCCACCCGTGCCGCCCCGGCGGCACGATCGCCCGCGGTCGGGGCAAGGGGCCGGGGCGGCACGGGCGCTTGGTCTCCGTCGGAGACTCCCAGGTCAGTGCGCTCCCGAGCGCACCTTCTCCGGTTCCGGCACCGTCATGCGCACCGGCTCCGTACCGGTCGCGCTGTGGCGGGAGGCCCAGTTCTCCAGGGCCGTGCGGCAGGCGTGGTCGAGGTGGTGGAGGCCGGTGAGGTGCAACTCCACCGGGCGGTCCTGGGGCAGGGACTCCAGGTTGTCGAGGATCTTCGGCAGCCGCAGGAAGGTCGCGTTGCCGGAGAGGTAGGCCTGGACGGGACCCGCGCCCTTGTCGATGACCTCCAGCTTGATGTGCGAGGCCTCCCAGGCGGTCTTGGCCACGGAGAGGGCCAGACCGATCAGCACGCCCTCGAACATGTTGACCGCGACGATCGCCACCGCCGTGGCCACCAGGATCAGCGCCTCGCCCCGGTGGCTGCGCCACAGGGAGGCGACCCCGCGGAACGGGATCAGCTTGAAGCCCGCGTGGACCAGGATGCCGGCCAGTGCGGGCAGCGGGATCAGGGCGAGGGCGCCCGGCAGCAGGGCCGCGAACAGCAGCAGCCAGACGCCGTGCAGGACCCGGGACGCCTTGGTCCGCGCACCGGCCTGGAGATTGGCGGAGCTGCGCACGATCACGGCCGTCATCGGCAGCGCGCCGAGCAGCCCGCACACGGTGTTGCCCGCGCCCTGGGCCATCAGCTCCTTGTCGTACTCGGTACGCGGACCGTCGTGCATCCGGTCCACGGCCGCCGCGCTGAACAGGCTCTCGGCGGAGGCGATGAGGGTGAAGGCGAGGATCGTGCCGAGGATCGCCACGTCCGCCAGCTCGCCGAAGGCGGCGAGGCCCGGGGGGTGGATGGCGTCCAGCAGTCCCTTCACCTCGACGTTCGCCACCGGCAGGCTGAAGGCCAGGGAGGCGAGCGTGGCCAGCAGGACCGCGGCGAGGGCGCCGGGGACCAGCTGGGCCTTCTTCGGCAGCCGCTTCCACAGCACCATCACGGCGACGGTGCCCGCGCCGATCGCCAGCGAGGCGAGTGCGGCGGTGCTGCCCAGCGCGTCGGCGAAGGCGCTGGGCAGACCCGCGATCTTGTCGATGCCGGAGGCGGGGGCCTTCAGACCGGCCGCCGCGTAGAGCTGGCCGGCGATGATCACGAGGCCGATGCCGGCGAGCATGCCCTCGACCACGGAGACGGATATCGCGCGGAACCAGCGGCCCAGCTTCAGCGCGCCCATGGCGAGCTGGAGCAGACCGGCGGCGAGCACGATGACCCCGAGGGCGGGCAGCCCGAACTGGCGTACCGCCTCGAAGACCAGCACGGTCAGACCGGCCGCCGGGCCGGAGACCTGGAGGCTGCTGCCGGGCATCATCCCGGCGACGAGACCGCCCACGATGCCGGTGACCAGGCCGAGTTCGGCCGGTACACCGGAGGCGACGGCCACGCCCACGCACAGCGGGAGGGCGACCAGGAACACGACGAGCGAGGCGCCGAAGTCCTGTCGCAGGTGGGGGAACCTGGATATGAGGGGGGATGCGGAAGACATGGGGGTCCTGGAACTCTCGGCGGTCTGGTCGGTCGTCTCGGACACCTGGCGGTCGCTCACAGGGCCTCGAACCGGTCGGTGTCCGCGCGGTGTTCGCGCACGGCACCGGTGTGGACCTCGTAGTACCAGCCGCGCAGCCGCAGCCGGCCGTCGGCGAGGCGCTTCTCCACGCACGGGTAGGAGCGCAGGCGCAGCAGCTGGCTGAGGACGTGGTTCTGCACACCGTCGGCGACGGCGGGGTCCTCGACGGCCCCCTCGGGGCGGGGGGTGGCGTGGGTCAGCCAGTCGCGGACGGCCGGTACGGCGTCCAGATCGTCGCCGCGCACCAGGGCGCCGACGGCGCCGCAGTGCGAGTGCCCGCAGACCACGATGTCGGTGACGCCGAGGACCTCCACGGCGTACTCGATGGTGGCCGTCTCACCGGTGGGGCGGTCGGGGGCGTAGGGCGGGACGATGTTGCCGGCGGTGCGCAGTTCGAACAGCTCGCCGGGGCGGGCGCCCGTGATCAGGGCGGGGACGACCCGTGAGTCGGAGCAGGTGATGAACAGGACCTCGGGGGACTGGCCTTCGGCCAGCCTGGCGAACTCCTCAGGGCGCTGTCCGAACGTACGGGCGTTGTCGATGAGGGGCTGCATGATGTGGTGACTCCTCCTGGCGCGCCTCGCTGGCGCGTCGGGCTTGCACGGCAAGGTGTGGGGGGAACGGGCTCCGTGTCTCAGCAGCGGAAGACCTGGAGGGCGGCCGGGGTGTGGGCCGTGCGGGATCTCGCCGCCGGGTGGTGCCGGGGCGAGGGCTGTCCGGACCGGCTCGTGGCCGCCGGGTTCTCCTCCGCAGGCGGACGCGCGGGTGCCCCGGGAAGGGGGTGCGGGGCCGCGCGGTGCCGGTCGCGGGTGCGGAGCGGACCGATCGGGTCCTGTGCGGGTGCGCAGGTGCGGTGGGTGGCCGTCTTGTCACGCACCGGCTTCGCCCTGGGGGTGTTTCCGGGCTCGGCCTTGGCCTTGGTGTGACCGAGTGTGTGCGCGGCTGCGAAGGAAGCAGCGGGAGCGAAGAACGTGAGGGCGAGCAGGACGGCGGCGAGGGCCGAAAGGACGGTCCGGGTCGTCGTACCTCGCAATATGAGCCTCCTCACTGGCAGTTCTCGGTGTCTCCCACGCGTCGGCAGTTGCCCGACTTGGTCAACCGATGGTCAACCGCTGGTCAAGAAACACGTTAACCCTGCAAAGTTGTTTGCAGGGTTAACTTAACGTTGCGAGCTGAAGAGAGCCTGAAAAGCGTGGGCGGGTTGGCCGAAATCGACCCTTGACCTGGGGGAGTCCGTCAGGGTCGGTCCGCGGCCGGTGGGGGTGTCGGCGCCGGTGGGGTCAGTGCTCCACGAGCCGCTTCGCGTCGCGCGCGAGGGCGGTGAGGCGGGAGATGGCGCGGAAGTACTTCTTGCGGTAGCCGCCGTTCAGCATCTCCTCGCTGAACAGCCGGTCGAACGGCAGCCCGGAGGCGAGCACGGGCACCTCCCGGTCGTACAACCGGTCGGCGAGCACCACCAGCCGCAGGGCCGTGGACTGGTCCGGGACCGGCTGGACGTCGGTCAGGCAGACCGCTTTCAGGCCGTCGGTGAGGGCGCCGTACCGGCTGGGGTGGACGCGCGCGAGGTGGTCCAGCAGGTGCGGGAAGTCGTCGAGCGAGGCGCCCGCGGTCGCGTACGCCGTCTTGGTGACCTGCTCGTCGGAGTACGGCGCCGGGGCCTCGGGCAGGCCGCGGTGGCGGTAGTCCTCGCCGTCGATGCGCAGCGAGCGGAAGTGGGCCGACAGGCCCTGGATCTCGCGCAGGAAGTCGACCGACGCGAACCGGCCCTCACCGAGCTTGCCCGGCAGCGTGTTCGAGGTGGCGGCCAGGGCCACCCCCGCGTCGACGAGCTTGCCGAGCAGGGTCGACACCAGGACGGTGTCGCCCGGGTCGTCCAGCTCGAACTCGTCGATGCACAGCAGGCGGTGCCCGGAGAGCGTCTGGACCGTCTTCTGGAAACCGAGGGCGCCGACCAGGTTCGTCAGCTCCACGAAGGTGCCGAAGGCCTTGAGGGAGGGCTCGGCCGGGGTGGCGTGCCAGAGGGAGGCGAGCAGGTGGGTCTTCCCGACGCCGTAACCGCCGTCCAGGTAGACGCCGCGGGGGCCGGCCGGGGTCTTGGGGCCCTTCGCCCTGCCGAAGCCCAGGAAGCCGCGCCTGCCCGCGCCGGTCGCGTGCGCCCCGCCGAGGCCCGCCGCGAAGCCGCTCAGGACGCGGACGGCCTCGGTCTGGCTGGGCTGATTCGGGTCCGGGAGGTACGTGTCGAAGCGGACCGCGTCGAAGCGGGGCGGCGGCACCATCTCGGCGACGAGCCGGTCCGCGGGGACGTGGGGCTCGCGGGTGCACAGGGACGAGGGGCCCGCTTCGGGTATCGGGCCGATTCCGGACACGGTGGCTGAGGACGACGACACGGTTACCGAGTCTAAGGGTCGTGCCAGACTGCACGACATGCGACGCCTGTTCCCTGTGACCGAAGAGACAGCGGCCCCGACACGGGACGTGACCGGTGGTGCGACGGAGGCCGGTGTGCGGACCCCGGGCGGGGGAGGCGGCCCGGCGGGCGGGGCGGATCCCGTCGACCGGGAGTGGAGCCTCGACGAGCTGGCCGCCGCGTACGCCTATCCCGAACCGGCGCCGGGCGGGCGGGAGCCGTGGCTGCGCGTCAACATGGTGTCCACGCTCGACGGCGCCGCCCAGCACGACGGCCGTTCGCAGCCGATCTCCAGCGACGCCGACATGCGGATCTTCGGCACCCTGCGGGGACTCGCGGACGTGGTGGTCGTCGGCGCGGAGACCGTACGTCAGGAGGGGTACCGGCCGGCCCGGGCGCGCGAGGCGTTCGCCGAGGCGCGCCGGGCGGCCGGACAGACGCCGGCCCCGGCCGTCGCCGTGGTCAGCGCGAGTCTGGACCTGGACTTCTCACTGCCGCTGTTCAGCTCGCCCTCGGTCCCCACCCTCCTGCTGACCGGAGCCGCCGCGCCCCCCGACCGGGTCGCGGCCGCCGAGAAGGCGGGTGTCCGGGTTCTGGTCGCCGGGGACGGCACGGGGGTCGACCCCGCGCGGGCCGTACGGGCCCTCGCCGGTCTGGGGCTGACCCGCCTGCTCGGCGAGGGCGGGCCCCGGCTGCTGGGGCAGTGGATCGCCTCCGACGTCCTCGACGAACTCTGTCTGACCGTGTCGCCGATGCTCACGGCCGGCCACGCCCAGCGGATCGCCGGAGGCCCCTCCGTACCGGTGCCCAGGCGCTTCGCACTCGCCTCGCTGCTGGAGGAGGGGGGCTTCCTGTTCGGCCGTTACCGTCGCACGTGAAAGCGGGCGGAATATTCCGTTCCGTTTAGCGTTCGCCGGGCACACTAGAACCCTGAGGAGTGAGGGCCCGCGAGGGCCCTCCGATGAGAAGGGCGCCTGTGGTGTCGTTCACGAGCGTATTGATGATCGAGAAGGTCCTGACGTCAGCGGACGTGGAGTTCGTCACGACCCTGCACGGCGACGAGCGGGCCTTCTTCCATGTGCTGCTCCAGCCCCGGGGCAACCAGGCCGACCAGCTGCTGCGAGCCATCGACGACCTCGCCCTCGGCGAACTGGACGAGGCGGCACGGGAAGGGGACACCCCGGAGGGCGAACAGGCGCTCGACGCCGGGGAGCGCGCCCTGGAGGTGTCGCTGCAGGCGCTGCGGGCGGCCGGAAGCCCGGCGGAGGGGCGGTTGATCGAGGACCACCCGCTGGACGCGCTGAAGTCGCTGGTGGAGGAGGTGGGGGCCGATGAGGTGCTGGTGCTCACCGATCCGCATTACGTGGAGGAGTTCTTCCACCGGGACTGGGCTTCTCGGGCTCGGCACAAGGTCGGGGTGCCGGTGCTGAAGCTGTTCTCGCACAGCCGGGCGTAGGCGAGCGGCGCCGTAGGGGTGCTGCGCTCCGCCCGGTGCGCGTGCGCCGTGGCTCGTCGCGCAGTTCCCCGCGCCCCTGAAGGGCGCGGCCCCCGGCCCATGGCTGTAGGGGCGCCCAGGTGTGTTGGCTAGGGTGGGGGCGCGCCTGCTGTGGGGCGTGGATCGACTTCGTACCGTCGCTTGGAGAACACGCATGGCTCCCGGACTGCCCACCGCCATGGAACGGCCGCACTTCATCGGGATCGGTGGGGCCGGGATGTCGGGGATCGCGAAGATTCTCGCGCAGCGAGGGGCCGCGGTGGCCGGGAGCGACGCCAAGGAGTCGGAGACGGCCGGGGCGTTGCGTGCGCTCGGGGCGACCGTGCGCATCGGGCACGCGGCGGAGCACCTCGCGGACGACGCCACATGCGTGGTCGTGTCGTCGGCGATCCGGGCCGACAACCCCGAGCTGGCCCGCGCCGCCGAGCTGGGGATCCCCGTGGTCCACCGGTCGGACGCGCTCGCCCGGCTGATGGACGGCCTGCGGCCGATCGCCGTGGCCGGGACGCACGGCAAGACCACCACCACCTCCATGCTGGCGGTCTCGCTGGGCGAACTGGGGCTGAAGCCGTCGTACGCCATCGGCGGCGACCTCGACGTCCCCGGGTCCAACGCGGTGCACGGGGACGGCGAGATCTTCGTCGCCGAGGCGGACGAGAGCGACCGGAGCTTCCACAAGTACGCGCCCGAGGTGGCGATCGTCCTCAACGTGGAGCTGGACCACCACGCCAACTACGCCTCCATGGACGAGATCTACGAGTCCTTCGAGACGTTCGCCGGCCGGATCGTGCCCGGCGGCACCCTGGTGATCTCCGCCGACCACGAGGGTGCGCGGGAGCTGACCTCCCGGCTGTCCGGGGTGCGCGTCGTGACGTACGGCGAGCGCGAGGACGCCGACGTGCGGGTGCTGTCGGTCGTCGCGCAGGGCCTGAGGAGCGAGGTCACGGTCCTGCTGGACGGGCAGGCGATCACCTTCGGCGTGTCCGTACCGGGACGGCACTACGCGCACAACGCGGTGGCCGCGCTGGCGGCGGGCGTCGCCCTCGGGGTGCCGGCGGCCGAGCTGGCGCCCGCGCTGGCGGCGTACACCGGGGTGAAGCGGCGCCTGCAGCTCAAGGGCGAGGCGCGCGGCGTCCAGGTGATCGACTCCTACGCCCACCACCCCACCGAGATGACCGCCGACCTGGAGGCCATGCGGTCGGCCGCCGGGGACGCGCGGATCCTGGTGGTCTTCCAGCCGCACCTGTTCTCCCGCACTCAGGAGCTGGGCACCGAGATGGGGCAGTCCCTGGCGCTGGCCGACGCCTCGGTCGTCCTCGACATCTACCCGGCCCGTGAGGACCCGATCCCGGGGGTCACCAGCGAACTGATCATCGGGGCGGCGCGGAGCGCGGGCGCGGACGTGACGGCCCTGCACGACAAGGCGGAGGTGCCCGGCACGATCGCGGGAATGGCGAAGCCGGGTGATCTCGTTCTCACCATGGGCGCGGGTGACGTGACGGACCTGGGCCCGAAGATCCTGGACCGTCTTTCCGATTGAGGGGCTGAGACGCATGTCGTACGACGTCGAGAAGCCGGACGAGCAGTGGCGCGCGGAGCTGACACCGGCCGAGTACGCCGTGCTCCGACAGGCCGGCACGGAGCCCGCGTTCGTCGGTGAGTACACCGACACCAAGACCAAGGGTGTCTACTCCTGTCGCGCCTGCGGTGCCGAACTCTTCACCTCCGACACGAAGTTCGAGTCGCACTGCGGCTGGCCGTCCTTCTACGACCCGAAGGACACCGACGCGGTGGAGCTGCTGTCCGACCGGTCGCACGGCATGGTCCGCACCGAGGTGCGGTGCGCCCGGTGCGGCTCGCACCTCGGGCACGTCTTCGAGGGCGAGGGGTACGCCACCCCGACCGACCAGCGGTACTGCATCAACAGCATCTCGCTGACGCTGACCGCCGACGAGAGCTGACACCGGCCGCCGGCCGGCCGGTCGCCGGGGGAGAGAGCCTGTCCGCAGGCCCTCTCCCCCGGTTCCGGCGCCGCCGTGCGCCGGCGGGGGCCGGGTGCCTCAGCGGCCGTGCAGGGCCGTGCGCAGCGTGCCCGTCGCCAGGGTGATCGCGGTCTCGGCCGCGTGGGTTTCGCGCAGGGCGTCGAGCATGACGAAGTCGTGGATGACGCCCTGGAAACGCACGGCGGTCACCGCCACGCCCGCCTCGCGCAGCTTGTTGGCGTACGCCTCGCCCTCGTCGCGCAGGACGTCGGCCTCACCGGTGACGACCAGGGCCGGGGGCAGGTCCCTGAGCTGCTCGACGTTCGCCCGCAGCGGGGACGCGGTGATCTGGGCGCGCTCGGCCTCGTCCGTCGTGTACTGGTCCCAGAACCACCGCATCCCGTCGCGGCGCAGGAAGTAGCCCGTCGCGAACTGGTGATAGGACGCGGTGTCGAAACTCGCGTCCGTCACCGGGTAGAACAGCACCTGCTGGACCAGCGGCACGTCACCGCGCTGCTTGGCCATCAGGGTCAGCGCGGCGGTCATGTTGCCGCCGACCGAGTCCCCGGCGACGGCCAGCCGGGCACCGTCCAGGTCCTTGGACGCGCCCTGCTCGACGACCCACTTCGCGACGGTGTAGTTCTGCTCGATGGCGACCGGGTAGCGGGCCTCGGGGGAGAGGTCGTACTCGGGGAACACCACGGCGGCGTGCGCGCCGACGGCCAGCTCGCGCACCAGGCGGTCGTGGGTGTGCGCGTTGCCGAACACCCAGCCCGCGCCGTGGATGTAGAGAATGACCGGCAGGACGCCCTCGGCACCGGCGGGCCGTACGATCCGCGCCCGCACACTGCCCGTCGGGCCGCCGGAGACGGTGACCCACTCCTCGTCGATCTCCGGTTTCGCGATCTCACCGGACTGCACCTCGTCGACCGCCTTCCGCCCCTCGGCGGGCGGCAGTTCGAAGAGGAAGGGCGGGTTGGCGGTGGCCTCCGCGAACGCGGCGGCCGCCGGCTCCAGGACCGGACGGGCCGGCTCGAAGGTGTCGGACATGGGGATCTCCTGGTGTGGTGCGGTGCGGTGTGGTGCGGTGTGGTGCTCTGTGTCGGGTGCGGTCCAGCTGGTGTGCGGTGCGGCTGGTGTGCGCTGTGGTGCCGGACGTGGGAGGCGCGCGTGTGGGGTGCGCGGGTGGGGTGCTTCGTCCGCGCCGCCCGACGCCCGATCCGGCCAGCAGGCTAGGAGCTGAAGGCCGCGGGGGATCGCCCGCCGGCGCACCGGAGCCGGTCCGAGAGCGCACTGACCGGGGCCACCGGGTGTCAGGCCCGGCTGCCGGGGCGTCCCGCCGTGTCCCGCCACTCGCTCGGTGACATGCCGTACGCGGCCCTGAAGACCCGGCTGAAGTGGGTGGCGCTCAGGAAGCCCCAGCGGCCGGCGACCGAGGCGATGGTGCGGCGGTTGCGCAGGCCGTGCACGAGGTCACGGCGGCACTCCTCCAGGCGGCGGCGCTGGATCCAGCGGCCCACGGTCGTGCCCTCGTCCCGGAAGAGTTTGTGCAGATAGCGCACCGAGATGTGGTGGGCCCCGGCGATCACCTCGGGCGACAGGTCCGCGTCGGCGAGGTGCTCGTCGATGAACCGCACGACACGCGCCACCATGGGCGACCGGCTGCCCGGTGTGTCCGTCACCTCCCGCCCCGACCGCTCCGTGGCGAGGGTGGCCAGCAGGTTCACGGCGTTGCGGGCGAGCATCTCGCCGACCGGGGGATCGGCGCGGACCGTGTCGGCCAGTTCGGACAGGAACGGCGACAGCAGCGTCCCCAGACGGGAGGTCCGGGCGACCGGGGTCGCCAGGACGCGCCGCAGATCGCCGTCCTCCAGCCCCAGCTCCTCGCGCGAGACGAGGAAGACCTTCAGCCGGCAGTGCTCGGGCAGGTGCCAAGACGGCGGGTGGTCGGCGTCGTAGAAGCAGATGTCACCCGGCTGGAGGTGGACGTCCGGTATCCGCCCGTCGAGCGGAACGCCGGTCCCGCGCACGCCCACCAGCAGATACGTGCCGCCGGTCCCTCCGGTCAGCCGGTACGCGTCCGCTCCGGGCCGGCCGTCCCCGGGCAGCGCCTCGGCCGCGCCGTCGAGGACGGAGACACGGAGGCCCGCCGTCTCCACGGTGCTGGTGTCCGACCTGGTCATCTCTGTTCTCCTCCGGGGCAGTTCGAGCGCGGCGTCAGCCACCGCACTCGGAGCGTAGGAAGGGAGATGTGAAAAAAGAGTGACCGTGAAGTGACGGCGGCCGTCACGGAGTGTCCGGGCATGGGCCGGGGGCGTGGGCGGCGGCCTGTTCGGCGGCGAAGACGCGCAGCAGCTCGTGCTGGGCGTAGCGGCCGGGCGCGCACTCGGTGACGAGGTGGGCGTCGGCGAGCCCGTCGAGCAGGAGCCGGGCGCTGCGGGCCGGGAGCCCGGCCAGCGCGGCGGCCGCGTCGGGGGTCAGCCCGGGTCCCGGGTGCCGGGACAGCAGCCGGAACAGCCGGGCGCTCTCCGGCCGCAGCCGGCGGTAGGACCGGGCGAAGGCGGTGCGCAGGTCGGGCGCTTCGCCGGGGTGCGCGCCGGGGTCCTGTCGGCGGGCGTCGGGGCCGGTACGGGCGTCGGCTCCCCTCGAAGGTGCGGTGAAGGCGTCGAGGGTGCCCTGGCTGTGCCGGAGTTCGTCCGCGAGGTTCCTGAGGGGGATGTCCGGGTGGGCGGCGGCGCGGGTGGCGGTGATCGTCAGGGCCAGGGGCAGCCGGCCGCACCGGGTGACGATCTCGTCGGCCGCCCCGGGTTCGTCGGCCGGGCGGGCGTCACCGGTGTGTGCCGCGAGGATCGCGTGCGCGTCCGCCGCCGACGGCAGGTCCAGACGCAGCGGATGGGTGCCCGAAGCGATCAGACCGGACAGCCCGTGGCGACTGGTGACCAGGGTCAGACAGCCGGGCGAGGCCGGCAGCAGCGGTCGTACCTGCTCGGTGTCCGCCGCGTCGTCCAGCACCACCAGCAGCCGCCGCCCGGCCAGCAGACTCCGGTACAGCCCGGCCAGGGAGTCCGGGCGGTCCGGCATCCGTGGGGCGGGCACCCCGAGCGCGGCGAGCAGCACACGCAGCGCCGCCGCCGGGTCCAGCGGTGGCCTGACGGGGTCGAACCCCCGCAGCGCGACGTCGAGCCGGCCGTCGGGGAAGCGTCCGGCGACCTGGTCCGCCCAGCGCAGCGCGAGAGCCGTTTTCCCGATGCCGGGCATCCCGCTGATCAGCACGGACGCGGGTGTGCCCGGGGAGAGTGCGTGCGGGCTCGGGGCGGTCCCGGTGGCGGGGGCGGCCGCTTCCGTGATCTCTGCCAGACGGCCGAGTTCGGCTCGTCGGCCGACGAACACCCGTGACGCAGGGGGTGGTTGGCCGGGGTCGCCGGGCCCTCGGCCGGGGGACCGCTGCGCGGGCGGGGTGCCCCCAGGTTCTCCGGCCGTGAGGGCATCGGCCGTGGGGGCCGTGGAAGTCGGCGGGCCGGCCGGTGGTGTGCGCGGGGAGGACCCCGGCGGCGCGGCCGTCCGGCCGGCCGACGGGCCCGGACCCGTCGACGCCCGAGGGCGACTCGGCCCCCACTCCTGGCGGAGCACCCTGCCGTGCGCCGCGACGAGTTCCGCGCCGGGTGCCACTCCCAGCTCCTCGGCCAGCAGCCGTCGTACGCGCTCGTACGCGGCCAGTGCCTCCGCCTGGAGGCCGGACGCGGCCAGGGACATGACGAGCGCGGCCTGCAACGACTCGTCGAGCGGGTCGCGTTCGAGGGCCTGCCGCAACCGGGGCAGCACCTGCTCGCCGTGTCCGCTCAGGAGCGCCGCGTCGGCGGCCATCCGTGCCGTACCGGCCAACTCGCGTTCCACTTCCACGAAGACGGCGTGCTCCCGTACGGCGGCGGGTATCCCCATCCCCACCGGGCCCCGCCACTCGCCCAGCGCGTCCAGGAAGTGCCGCGACGCCACCTCGGACCGCCCCGTGGCCGCAGCCCGCTTGCCCCGCTTCGTGAGCGCGCGGAACCGCAGCAGATCGACCTCGTCCTCGGCGGCCTCCAGCAGATAGCCCCCGGCGGCGCGCAGCAGCCGCCGTCCGGGTGCGCGGGGCGGCAGCCCGGGTTCGAGCAGCCGCCGCAGCGCACCGGCGTACCGGCGCACCACGTTCCTCGCGCTGGCCGGTGCCCGCTCGGGCCACAGCACGTCCACGATCTCGCCCGCCGGCACCGGCCGGCCGGCCCGGACCACCAGCAGGGCCAGCAGGGCCCGCTGCTGGGGGAACCCGAGGTCGAGGTCCGCCCCGCCCCGGCGGACCCTGAGGGGCCCCAGCACCTCGAACCGCATCAACGCCCCACGGGGACGGACCGGTCGGCGGCCACACCCACCCGCGCCGGTCCCGGCGCCCCCGCGACATCCCGGCCGCCGGTCACCCGCATCGTTCACTCGCGATCCTGGCCCGGACCCGGTCGGCGTCGGGGTGGCCGAGGGTGATGAGGAGGGTGAGGGCCTGCTGCCGGACCTCGTGGGCGGTGCGGTGGTCGCCCATCGCCGCGTGCGTGTCACCGATGTGGACGAGGGTGCAGGCCTCCAGGTACGGCACGCCCAGCTCCCGGTAGAGGGCGAGGGAGTGGCCGTAGCCGACGAGGGCGTTGGGGTGGCGGCCCTGGTGGTGATGGGCGTAGGCGAGGGTGTGCCACGTGGCGGCCTGGCCGTAACGGTCGCCGAGCCCCTGGAGCAGGACCAGGGCCTCCTGGCAGTGCCGCAGGGCCTCCCGGTACTCGCCGAGCAGCGCGTGGTACCAGCCGACGGAGTTGAGGACACTGGCGTACGCGGCGTGGCTGCCCGCACCCCGGAACAGGTCCATCGCCAGCCGGTTGTGGTGCAGGGCGCCGGGCAGATCTCCTTCCTGGTCCCTCGTCCAGCCGAGACTGCGATGGGTGTCCGCCTGCCCGATGTCGTCCCCCAGGTCGGCGAAGATCCGCAGCGCGCGGTCGAGTCGGGGGCGGGCGGAGCCGTGCAGACCGAGCCGGCTCTCGGCCCGGGCCAGCGCGCGCAGCCCCCGGGCCTCGTACACGGGATCGGCCAGCCGCAGGGCGGCGTCGAGGGCGATCCGCTGGATCGTCACCCAGTCGTGCCAGTGGCCCCGGCGGTCGAGGAACGGCTCCAGCGACCAGGCGAGCAGGCACGCCGACCGGTCACGGCCGGACCGGGCCGCCGCCCCGACGACGGCGAGCAGCACCGGATACTCGGCGGTCAGCCAGGCGAGCGACTGCTCGTGGCCGACGAGCGGCTCGGCGCGGACACCGGCGGGCAGCGGCCCCGGGGGCATCGGGTCGGCGTACGGGGCGAGGATCGGCTCGGTGGCGTGCGCGGTGTGCAGGTAGTACGCGTACAGCCGCTCGGTGGCCGCCTCGCGCCCGGCCTCCGGGACCCGGTCCTCCAGGAGTTCGGCCGCGTGGGCGCGCAGCAGGTCGTGCAGGGCGTACCGGCCGGGGGCGGGCTCGCTCACCAGGTGGACGTCGGCCAGCTCGGCGAGGAGCGACCGCGTCCGGCGCACGGGCAGTCCGGCCAGGGTGGCCGTCGCGGACACGGAGAAGTCCGGCCCGGGGTGCAGGGCGAGCAGCGGGAAGAGGCGTGCCGCCTCGGCCGACACGGCACCCAGCGACCAGGAGAAGACGGCGCCGACGTTCGCGGAGGTGTCCGTCCGGCTGAACGCGTCCAGGCTGCCGTGCGCCGCGCGCAGTTCCGCCGCGATCGCCGACAGCGGGAAGCCGGGGTGTGCGGCGGCCCGCGCGGCGACACAGGCCAGCGCCAGCGGGAGCCCGCCGCACAGTGCCGCGATCTCCGCCACCGCCCGCGACTCACCCGTGAGCCGCCGGGCGCCCAGCCGGCGGCCCAGGAACGCCCGCGCCTGTCCGGCGTCCAGCGGCCGCAGCGCCAGCGTGTGCGCGCCGTGCGCGGTCACCAGCCCCGACAGCTGGTCGCGGCTGGTGACGATGGTGAGGCAGCCGGGCGTGCCCGGCAGCAGGGGCCGCACCTGCTCGGTGTCCCGCGCGTTGTCGAGCAGCACCAGGAACCGGCGCCCGGCCAGCAGGCTGCGGTACAGCGCGGCCTGGGCGTCCACGCCGTGCGGCACCCGTTCCGGCGGGACGCCCAGTGCGTCGAGGAAGATCCGTACCGCTTCCCCCGCCGGCATCACGGCACCCGAGGGCGCGAACCCCCGGAGGTTGACGTAGAGCTGGCCGTCGGGGAAGCGGTCCGCGACGCGATGGGCCCAGTGCACGGCGAGCGTGGTCTTGCCGATGCCGGCCATCCCGCCGATGGCGCTGATCACGACGGTGCCGGCGGACGGCACGCCGCCGCTCGCGTCGGGGCCGGCGTCCGCTCCGGGCTCGCCGCCGGGGCCGTCGAGGAGGGCCAGTACCTGCTCCAGTTCGGCTCGGCGGCCGGTGAACGTCGGCAGGTCGTGGGGGAGCTGGGCGGGCACGGCGGCGGCCGGGGCGTGCGGCACCGGGGCGACGGCGGTCACGGTCGGAGCGTCGGCGGCGGCCTCGGCCCTTGCCTCCGCTGGGGCTGAGGGTTGGGCTTGGGCTCGGACCTCGGCGTGCGCCTGCGCTCGGGTTTCGGCCCGGACCTCGGCTGCGGCGGGAGCGGGCGCGGCGAGGGCGGGGGCGGGCGCGGCGGGGGCGGGCGCGCCGGGACCGGTGCCCCGTACGACCGTCGCGTGGGCGTCGCGGAGTTCCGCTCCGGGATCGATGCCCAGCTCGTCGGCGAGCCTCGCCCGGGCGGCCCGGTAGGTGCCCAGCGCCTCCGCCTCGTGTCCGGCGGCGGCCAGCGTGAGCACGAGCCGGGCCAGCAGCGGCTCGTCCGAGGGGTCGTCGGCCGCGGCCTGCCGGAGCAGGGGCAGGACGGCGGCGGGGGTTCCGGCGCGCAGCGCCGCGTCGGCCGCGTCCCGCAGGGCCGCGGGCCGTTCACGGTCGACCGCCCGGAACCCGGCGCGCTCCCGCACCTCCTCGGGCAGCCCCGCCGCGACGCGCGGACCCCGCCACAGGCCGAGGGCCTCGGTGAGCAGCGCCACGACCCGGCCCGGCGACTGGCGGGGGTCGGCGCCGAGCCGATACGCCTCGTCCCGCAGCCGGCGGAACCGCAGCAGGTCCAGCGAGTCGGCGTCGACCGCGAGCCGGTACCCACCGGCGTCCCGTATCAGCCACCGGCCGGCCGCCCGGTTGGGCAGCCCCGGTTCCAACAGCCTGCGCAGCGTGCCCACATGACGTCTGATCACATTCACCGCGCTGTCCGGGGGGCGGCGCCCCCACAGCACGTCGACGATCTCGCCGACCGCCACGGGCTGTCCCGCCCGCACCAACAGCAGTGCCAGCAGCGCCCGTTCCTGCGGGCGCCCCGACACCGGCTCAGCCCCCGCCCGCTCCACCCGGACCGGCCCCAGAACCGCGAACCTCACCGGCTCCGGCGCCAACTGACCCTCCTGATATCTCGTATCTCGTATCTTTCCCGCGCCCCATGACGATACGTGAGAGGCGGACTCACCCAGGGGCACGTGCGCCTCGCCGCTGGTGGAGGAGCCGGACCCGGCCCCGTCTCCGGTGTGCCGACCCGGAGGCTCACCGGCCACGGTGATACTGCTGTGCATCAATGGATCTCCGGAAAAGAAAGGGGTGCGGTCGGTGAACTCGGTACGGACGGAAGGCCGTTCGGTCTCAGTGGCGGCGGCCGGATCCGCGGGCCGGCACGTGGTGATCGTCGGGGGCAGCCTCGCGGGGCTGCTCGCCGCGCGGGCCCTGGTCGGTCACGCGGAGCGGGTGACGATCGTGGAACGGGACCGTTTCCCGAAGGGGGACGCGCGGGCAGCGGCGTCCCGGCCGGGGGTGCCGCAGGGCCGCCACCCGCACGTCCTGCTGGAGGGCGGCCAGGTCGCCCTCGACGCGCTGCTGCCCGGATTCATGGCCGAGCTGACGGCGGCCGGGGCGCCACGGGTCGGGATGCCGGCGGACATGGCGGCGTTCCAGAGCGGCCGCTGGTTCCGGCGGATGCCCGCATCGACCCACATCCACACCGGGTCGCGGGCGCAGATCGAGGGGCTGGTGCGGCGCCGGGTCCTCGCCGAGCCCTCGGTCACCCTGGTCGAGGGGACGGAGACGGTCGGCCTGACCGGGGACGCCGGGCGCGTGCGGGGCGTCCTGGTGCGTGAGCGCGGCGACGGGGCCCGGGGCGAACAGCGCGAACTCGCCGCCGACCTGGTCATCGACGCCTCCGGCCGCGGTACGAAGGCGCCGCGCTGGCTGGCCGCCCTCGGTGCGCAGGCCCCGCGCGAGGAGATCATCGACACGGGGCTCGCCTACGCCTCCCGCGTCTACCGCGACACCACCGGCACGCTCGGCGACGGCCCCTCCGCCGACACCCTCGGCCTCCATGTCGTCCCCGACCCCACGCAGCCGTACGGCGCCGTCGTCGTCCCTCTGGAGGACGGCACCCATCTGGCCACCTTCTCCGGCCTGCGCGGCGACGAACCGTCCACGGACGAGGAGGAGTTCGAGTCCTACGCCGAGCGGCTGCCGCACCCCGTGGTGCACCGCTGGATACGGGACGCCGAGCCGCTGTCGCCCGTCTCCGGCTTCCGGCGCACCGCGAACGTACGGCGCCGCTACGACCTGCCGGGCCGCCGCCCCGCCGGCTTCCTGGCCACCGGCGACGCCCTGTGCACCTTCAACCCCATCTACGGGCAGGGCATGGCCGTCGCCGCGATGGGCGCCGTCGCCCTGCGGGACGCGCTGGCCGACCCGCGCCGTACGCCCACCACCCGCAGGGTGCAGCGGGCACTGCTCGCCGCGTCGCGGCAGGCGTGGGACATCTCGGCCGGCGCGGACAAGAAGATGCCGGGGGCGATCGGCAACGCGGTCGCCGACCGTCCCGCGGACCGCGTCGCCGGCTGGTATCTGGGGCGGGTGCGGGAGCGTGTCCCGGGCGACCCGGTGGTGGGCCGGGCCTTCCGTTCCGTCGTCTCCCTCAGGGAGCCGCTGGGGGCGCTGCTGACCCCCGCCGTGGCACGGGCGGTCCTCTTCGGACCCGTCAGGGAGACGCCCGTCGAACCGCCGATGGCGCGGGAATGAGGTGAGGGCGCGAGACGGGGCGAGATCGGTGTCTCCCGGCCCTTGACGCCGATGGAAAGCGCTTGCCACACTCGCGGCCCGCCACATGAAGCGCCTGCCGCCACACCGCCGTACGGCCCTGGGCCGTCGTGAAGCCGTGCCACTCCAGGTCACCGGGCCCTCGGGAGCCCCTCGACCGCCGCACGACCCGGTCGAATCGGATTCGACGAGGGCCACCGTCCGTGATTCCGGCCGGTGCCGGCTGGTTCCAGCCGGTTCCAGCCGGTTCCGAACGGTTCCGAACGGTTCCGGCCGGGGTTGTCCCGGGTCGGGCACCGGGCGAGTCCCGCCGCGTCCCGGCCGGGTCCGGCCGGGTCCGGCCGGGTCCGGCCGGGCCCCGCCGGGACCCGCCGGGTTCTGCCGGGCCCGCGACGGAGTGCACGGCGGACGGCGGACGGTTCGGCGGGCGCGCCGAACCCCCCACAGGAGAAGCCGAGATGGGACGCAGAGCCGCAGCCCGGACCACCGACACCAGCACCCCCCGCACCCCCGGCGAGGCGCCGGGCGGCCCGGCCACGGAAGCGGCCGACCGGCCCGTCGGCCCCGCCGTCCGCCGTACGCGGGCCCTCGTCACCGCAGCCTTCGCCTGCGCGCTGCTCACCGGGGCCGCCGCGCCGACCGCTCCCGCGCGTCCCGCCGCGGAGCCGGCGGCGGCCCCCGTGGCCGCCGAGGCGGGGACCGCGGCGGCCTGTGGCGAGGGCTCGTACCAGGCGGAGGCCGTGCTCAGCGGCGGTACCTGGACCGCCAGGCGCGGCGGCAGCGTCACGTACACCGGTACCGACATGCGCGCGGCGATGCAGGCCGCCGTCAACAGCCTCACCGCAGGACGGACGTCGAAGGAGCGGGTCGTCGTGCGCGGCTCGGGGTCCATCGGCGCCGGGTCCCGCGTCTCACTGCCCAGCTACACCGTGCTCGACGTGTGCGGCACGATCGACGTCACCGGCACGGGCTCCGGCGACCAGGCGCCCGTCTACTCGCGCGGCACCCGGGACATCGAGGTCCAGCACCTCAACCTCACCGGAACCCCGCTGTACGGGATCTTCCTGCGCAACGTCCAGAACGTCGTCCTCGGACAGCTCGACATGCGCCTGACGCGCGGCCTCGGCGTCCGCATCGACAACCGGGGCGACACCAGCCAGTGGACGCGCAACGTCCGGATCGACAACGTGTACGTGTCCGGCGCGAGCAGTCACGCGGTGGAGACGTACGGCGTCGACGGGCTCACCGTCGGCACGGTCACCGCCCGCAACGTGGGCGAGTCCGGGCTGCTCCTCAACCAGACGATCAACGCCACCGTCACCAAGGTCGACGCCGACGGCGCGGGCACCGGCACCGGTTACGCGGCCTTCCGCATGGCCAACCGCAACGGCCGGGTGGGCAGTTCGTACCCGACCAACATCCGGGTCGGCGAGGTGATCGCGCGCGGCGGCGGGCGCGGGATCTTCTGCGTCTCCGAGAGCGGCGGCGCGGTGATCGACCGGATCAGCCTCACCGACACCGGCAACAACGCGATCCTGATCGAGAACTGCTCCAACGTGAACCTCGCGGCCCGGAGCGGCACGGTTTCCGGCGGGGGCGAGATCCGGCTCGCGGCGCGCTCGGAGTTCCCCGGCAACCGTGACATCACCGTCCAGAACCTGACGGTCACCAACTCCTCCCTCAGGGAGAGCCCCTGCGGCGAGAACACCACCTTCCGCAACAACCGCCTGGTCAACAGCTCGCAGAGCATCTGCTGACCGGCCCTCCCGACAGGGCGCGCCCGGCACCCGCTCCCGGGCGCGCCCGCCCTTCCCAGCCGGTCGCGTCCCGGCGCCGCGCGGTGACCGACCGAGGGCGGATCAGGACACCGCCGCCGCGTAGCACCGGACGGACACCGTCCGATCCGGGCCCCACCGCTGCTCGACCGTGGCCAGGAACTCCCAACCGAGCCGTTCGTAGAGCGCCGCCGCGGCGGTGTCGGACGCCGCCACGTCGAGCACCGGATGCAGCCCGCGCCGCCGTGCCTCGGCGCCCGCGCGGGCCAGCAGCGACGCGCCGAGCCCCCGGCCGCGCGCGGACGGAGCGACGAACAGCCGGCTGACCACGGCCGTCCGGTCGGCGCCCACACCCGTACGCTCGCTCCACAGCCCGGGCGCCGCGTCCCCCGCGCCGCTCCGGGCAAGGCCCACATGACCGGCGATCCGGCCGTCCAGTTGCGCCACCCAGGCGGCGAGGAGCGACGGAGGGGTCAGCCAGGCGCCGGGCCGCTCGGGCCAGTCGACCGGATAGCCGTCGCGGTCGTGGACCTCAGCGAGCACCTCGGCACATCCGTCGAGGTCACCGTCGACGCGGCACCGGACATGGGGGGCCGCGCTTCCACCGGATACGTTTCTGCTCGTCATCGCGGCATGGAACCACGGGCCGGGGGTGCGGGCCACCGGCTTTCCCCGAAGGGCTCCGTGTTCATCGGGCACCGGCCTTCCCCGGATCCGAGCCCGTCGGCCTCCGACCTCTCTCCGGGTCCGAGCAGGGGCCCTCCCACGCCGCCCGCCCCGTCCCCCAGCAGCCCCCGCACCCCCACTCCGTCACTCCCGCACCACCCCGCCCCACACCCCTGCGGGAGATCTTGACGGCGCTGATGTTACCGGTAACACTTCGGGGGTCCCAGTCACGGAGAGGCGGATTCCGGCGTGTCCGAAACATCGACCGCGCAAGAGGTGAAGCCCGTCCGGCCGGCATCGGAGAGCCGGGTCTTCAGCCCGGCCGCCGTGGTCGCCTCGTGCGGCGGATTCGTCCTCATCGGCGCGCTGCAGGCGCTCTACGGGCCCGCCATCCCGGCCCTCCGCGACGACTTCGCGCTCTCGCCCTCGGCCGCCGGGCTCGGGCTCAGCGCCCACTTCGTCGGCGGGGTCGCGGGCGTCCTGGTCTTCGACCGGCTGTACGGGCGGCTCGGCAACCGGCGGCTCCTCGGCACCTCGTACCTGCTGATGGCCCTCGGGGCGGCGGGCTTCGCCCTCGCCCCGAACTGGCCGGCCGCCCTCGTCGCCGCCCTGCTCGCCGGAGTCGGCTTCGGCGGCATCGACTTCGGCCTCAACCAGTTGTTCGCCGTCGGCTTCGGCCACCGCTCCACCGCCATGCTGAACATCCTCAACGCCCACTTCGGCGTCGGCGCGATCCTCGGCCCCGCCCTGGTCGCCGCCGTCGGTGCCGAGCACTACCCGGCGCTCTTCCTCGCCTTCGCCGCCGCCAACCTGCCGGTGCTCCTGTGCCTGCGGGGCGTACGCGACCAGGTGCCCCAGCCCACCCCCGGCACGCCGGGCGGGACCGGCACCACCGGCGCGACGGCGGGCGGCTCACCCCTGTCCCGCAGCCTCGGCTCGGTGCTCGCCGTGTTCGTCGCCCTCTACGTCCTGCACGTCGGCATCGAGGCCGGGGTCGGCGGCTGGGAGCCCACGCACCTGGAGGCGGTCGGCTACGGAGCCGGGGCCGCCGCGACCGCCACCTCCGGCTACTGGCTGATGATGACGGCCGGCCGCTTCCTGGCCGCCCCCCTCGCCCTGCGCCACTCACCCCGGACGATCATCACCGTGTCCTGCGCCGGCATGACGGTCTGCCTGCTGCTGGCCTCGGTGCCCGCGCTCGCCCCGTACGCCTACGCCGGAGTCGGCCTGTTCATCGCGCCGATCTTCCCCACCGGTCTGCCCTGGCTGAACGAGGCCGCGCCCCGGGCCCGCCGGGCCGGAGCGCTCGTCATCGCCGCCTCCATGATCGGCGCAGTGGCGGCCGGCCCGGCGCTCGGCAAGGCCATCGAGTGGTCCGGCGTCCGCGCGGTCCCGCTGCTGCTCGGCGCGGTCTCGGCCCTGTGTCTGCTGGTCACGCTGTGGCTGATCCGCGCCACCCGCTCCCCCTCGCCCTCACCGTAGCCGGGCCACGGGCGGCCGCCCGTGGCCCCCACACCCCGGGCCCCGACGCCCGAGACCGGCACGCCGGACCGTCCCCGCACCTCCCCCCGTACACCCCGCCGAAGGGAAACAGCCTTGAGCACGCCCGCTCTGACCACGTCGTCCGACGGTTTCCTCCTGAACGGTGAACCGTTCCGGATCGTCTCCGGCGCGATGCACTATTTCCGCATCCACCCCGACCTGTGGGCCGACCGGCTGCGCAAGGCCCGGCTGATGGGCCTCAACACCGTGGAGACGTACGTCCCCTGGAACCTCCACCAGCCCGACCCCGACAGCCCGCTCGTCCTCGACGGGCTGCTCGACCTGCCCCGCTACCTGAACCTCGCCCGCGCCGAGGGCCTGCACGTCCTGCTGCGCCCCGGCCCGTACATCTGCGCCGAGTGGGACGGCGGCGGCCTGCCCTCCTGGCTCACCTCGGACCCCGGGATCCGGCTGCGCTCCAGCGACCCCCGCTTCACCGACGCCCTCGACCGCTACCTCGACATCCTGCTGCCCCCGCTGCTGCCGTACATGGCGGCGAACGGCGGCCCCGTCATCGCCGTGCAGGTCGAGAACGAGTACGGGGCGTACGGCGACGACACCGCGTACCTCAAGCACGTCCACCAGGCGCTGCGCGCACGGGGCGTGGAGGAGTTGCTGTTCACCTGCGACCAGGCGGGCTCCGGCCATCACCTGGCCGCCGGCGGCCTGCCCGGCGTCCTGTCCACCGCCACCTTCGGCGGCAAGGTCGAGGAGTCCCTGGCGGCACTGCGGGCGCACATGCCCGAAGGACCCCTGATGTGCTCGGAGTTCTGGATCGGCTGGTTCGACCACTGGGGCGAGGAGCACCACGTCCGGGACGCGGAGAGCGCCGCCGCCGACCTCGACAGGCTGCTGGCCGCCGGTGCCTCCGTCAACATCTACATGTTCCACGGCGGCACCAACTTCGGCTTCACCAACGGCGCCAACCACGACCAGTGCTACGCCCCGATCGTCACCTCCTACGACTACGACGCCGCCCTCACCGAGTCCGGCGACCCCGGCCCCAAGTACCACGCCTTCCGCGAGGTCATCGCCCGTCACGCGCCGGTCCCCGAGGAGCCGGCCCCGGCGCCCGCCCCCAAACTCACGGGCATCACCGTGGAGTTGGACCACCGGGCCCTCCTGCTGCCGTACGCCACCGGCCTCGCCGCCACCGCGGAGCGCACCGAGCACCCGCCGACCATGGAGGAGCTGGGGCAGCGCTCCGGCTACGCCCTCTACCGCACCACCCTCCCCGAGGCGGGCGACGGCCTGCTGCACTTCGACGGCGGGGTGGGCGACCGCGCCCAGGTCTTCGTCGACGGCGCCCCCGTCGGCGTACTGGAACGCGAACGGCACGACGAGACCCTGCCCCTGCGCGTCCCGCGCGCCGGCGCCACCCTCGACGTCCTGGTCGAGAACATGGGCGGCGTCAACTACGGCCCCCGCATCGGCGCCGCCAAGGGCCTGCTCGGCCCGGTCACCTTCAACGGCACCGCCCTGCACGGCTGGGACACCCACCGCCTCCCGCTGGCCGACCTGTCCACGGTCCCCTTCGCCCCGGCCGAGGCGGCCCCGGTCACCGTCCCGGCCTTCCACTGCGGCACCTTCGAGATCGACACCCCCGCCGACACCTTCCTCTCGCTGCCCGGCTGGACCAAGGGCCAGGCCTGGATCAACGGCTTCCACCTCGGCCGCTACTGGAACCGGGGCCCCCAGCGCACGCTGTACGTCCCCGGTCCCGTCCTGCGTCCCGGCGCCAACGACCTGGTCCTGCTGGAACTCAACGCCACGACCAGTTCCCGCGCCGAGTTCACCGACGTCCCCGACCTGGGTCCGGTGAAGCCCTGATGGAGCGGCCGCACCGCGTGCGCCTGCCACGGCTCGACGACCCACCGCTGGGCGGGCACCTGCCCTTCGCCGACGCGCCGGGCGTGCCCGACCCCGTCGAGGTCAACAGCCGCTGGCTGACGCGGGGCGGCCGCCCGTGGTTCCCCGTCTCAGGAGAGTTCCACTTCTCCCGCTACCCGGCGGGGGAGTGGGAGGAGGAACTGCTCAAGATGAAGGCGGGCGGGGTCACGGCCGTCGCCGCCTACGTCATCTGGATCCACCACGAGGAGACCGAGGGCCGCGTCAGGTTCGACGGCGACCGCGACCTGCGGCGCTTCGCGGAACTCTGCGCCCGCCACGGTCTGGACCTGATCCCCCGCATCGGCCCCTGGGTGCACGCCGAGGTCCGAAACGGGGGCCTGCCGGACTGGGTGCTCGCCCGCACCGACGCACCCCGCACCGACGACCCGGCCTACCTCGCCCCGGTACGCGCCTGGTACGCGGCGATCGCCGGGCAGCTGCGCGGCCTGGACCGCTCGCACGGCGGTCCGGTCGTCGCGATCCAGATCGAGAACGAGCTGGACGACCAGCCGGGCCATCTGCTGACGCTGAAGCGGGCGGCCCAGGAGGCAGGCCTGTCGGCCCCCCTGTGGACGTCGACGGCCTGGGGCGGGGTGCGGCTGCCGCCCGGTGAACTCCTGCCCCTGTACGGCGGTTACCCCGAGACGTTCTGGACCGAGGCGGACGGCGGCTGGCCCGACACCTGCCGCAAGCACTTCTTCTTCACCCACGAGCGCGACGACGAGGGCATCGGCGCGGACCTCCGCCCGACGAGGGAACACGGCGGTGCCCGGGCCGAATCGACGGAACGGTTCCCCTGGGCCACCTGTGAGCTGGGCGGCGGCATGGCGGTGGCCTACCACCGCCGGCCGCGTGTGGACCCCGCCGACGTCGGCGCCCTCGCCCTCACCAAGATCGGCTCCGGCTCGGTCTGGCAGGGCTACTACATGTTCCACGGCGGCACCAACCCGCCGGGCGAGCGCACCACCCTCCAGGAGTCCCACGCCACCGGCTACCCCAACGACCTTCCGGTCCTCACCTACGACTTCCAGGCCCCCCTCGGCGAGTACGGCCAGTACCGCGCGTCCTACGACGAACTCCGCCTCCAGCACCTGCTGCTGGCCGACTTCGGTTCCCTTCTCGCCCCGATGGCCTCCGCCCTGCCCGAGCGGCTGCCCACGGGCCAGGACGACCGGGAGACCCTGCGCTGGGCGGTCCGCGGCGACGACCGGTCGGGCTTCCTCTTCGTCAACAACCACCAGCCGCACGAGCCGTTGCCGGACCACCCGGGGACGACGTTCACGGTGGAGTTCCCGGACGGACCCGACGAGGGGCTGTCCCTGCCGAGCGAACCGGTCACGGTCCCCCGAGGGGCCTTTTTCTGCTGGCCGCTGCGGCTGGACATCGCCGGACTGCGGCTGGACTGGGCCACCGCGCAGCCCGTCTGCACGGTCGACGACGGACGCGGCCGTACGGTCCTGGTCCTCGCCGCGACCGACGGCATCGCCCCCGAACTCGCCCTGGACGTCCGTACGGTGACGACGCTCTCCGCGCCCTCGGGCGAGGTCACCACCGTCGGCGACCGTGTCCTGGTGACCGGGCTGCGGCCGGGCACGGACGCCCTGGTCGAGGTCGACACCACCGACGGCCGCCGGGCCGGTCTCCTGGTCCTGGACGCGGCCACGGCCCGCACCCTGTACCGGGGCCGGGCCTGGGGCGCGGACCGGCTCGTCCTGTGCGCGTCCGGCGGCGGGGTGGTCTTCGACGCCCACACGGACGAGGTGCGGGTCCACGGGCCGGCCCCGGAACCGTCGTTCGCCGTACTGCCCGCCCCCGAGCGGGCCCCGTTGGCCCCCGGGGCGGTGGTGAAGGAGGCCGCCGACGGGGTCTTCGTCCGCTACACGGTGGTGCCGGACGACGACGGGCGGCCCGGCACGCCCCGCGCGCTGCCCCTCACACCGGTCCGGCCCCCGGGCGAGGCGCCCGCGGTCACGACGGGTGTGCTGGGGCGGGCGAGCGTCCCGGCCGACGAGCACTTCGACACGGTGGCCGCCGAGTACGTCGTCGAGCTGCCGGACGACGTGCCGCCGGGCACGCTGCTCCGCGTCCACTGGACCGGCGACGTGGCCCGCGCGTACGTGGGCGGCCGTCTCGTCGCCGACCAGTTCTACTCGGGCCGGGTCTGGGAGATCGGCCTCGACCGACTGCCCTCCGGGGCGGCGCGGTGCCTGCAACTGCGGGTGCTCCCGCTGCCCGCAGGGGCGCCGGTGTATGTCCCGGGCTGGACGGGCGACCGCGCCATCCCGGCGACGATCATCCGAGCGGAGTGCGCAACGCGACGAACATGGCCCCTCCGCCCCGGCTGACCGCGTGGGGGTGCGTCGGCGGCGGGCCCGGTGGGGCTTCTCGCGCAGTTCCCCGCGCCCCTGAAAGCCCAGGCCCCGCAGGCATGAAAGGTGGCCGGTGTCGCCCCTGAAAAGCAGGGGCTGCACCCCCTGCTTTTCAGGGGCGCGGGGAACTGCACGACCAGCCCCCGCCGAACGGACGTCTGGGGGCCGAAGGGGCGCAGCCCCTGGAGGACGGGAAGGGTAGGGGCGGCGGGGGCGAGGAATCCCCGCCCCACCACTCCGCCCCTATCCTGTGCCCCACACAGCACACACAGCACACACAGCACCCCCCAGCACACACCACCCCGGCCCAGCCAGTCCCCCTCACAGTCAGGAAGCAGCCGCATGCCCCCCAGCACCACGGACGGCACCGCGGCCGACCCCCCCGCCCACCCCAAACCCACCCGCGGCCGCAGCCGACGCAACTTCGCCGGCTCCCGCCCGGTGATGGACGACGTGGCCCGCCTCGCCGGCGTCTCCAAGCAGACCGTCTCCCGCGTCCTCAACGACCACCCGTCCGTCCGTACGGAGACGAGACAGGCCGTGCTGGACGCCATGCGCACCCTCGGCTACCGCCCCAGCCGCAGCGCCCGTTCCCTGGCCAGCGGCCGCACCCGCATGCTCGGCGTGATCTCCTTCGACGCCGCCCGCTACGGCCCCGCCTCCACCCTGACCGCGATCAACACGGCCGCCCAGAAGGCGGGTTACCTCGTCAGTTCCATCGCCCTCGACACCGCGGACCGGGACACCGTCGTCGAGGCGGTGGACCGGCTGTCGGCCGAGGGCGCCGACGGCATCATCGCCATCGCCCCCCAGCGCCCGGTCGCCACCGCGCTCGCACGGGCCCGCCCGGACACCCCGCTGGTGATGCTGGACAACGGCCTCGGCGACGGCACGCCGGTGGTCTCCTCGGACTTCACCGCGGGTGCCCGGCTGGCGACCGGGCACCTGCTGGACCTCGGCCACCCCACCGTCCGGCACATCGCGGGCCCCACCGGCTGGACCTCCGCCGACCGCCGCGCCGAGAGCTGGCGCGAGACCCTGGAGCGGGCCGGGGCGCGCGTCCACGAGCCCCTCGTCGGGGACTGGAGCGCCGACTCCGGCTACGAGCTGGGCAGGCGGCTGGCGGCCGACCGGGACGTCACCGCCGTGTTCGTCTCCAACGACCAGATGGCACTCGGCCTGCTGCGCGCCCTGCACGAGGCGGGCCGCCGGGTCCCGCGGGACGTGAGCGTCGTCGGTTACGACGACATCCCGGAGGCGGCGCATCTGCTGCCGCCGCTGACGACGATCCGTACGGACTACTCCTCGATCGGCACCATGGCGCTGCGGCTGCTGCTGCGGCAGCTCGACGGCCCCGAGCCGGCGGCCGACGCCCCGGAGCGGGACCCCGTCGTCCCCGTCGAGCTGATCGTCCGCGACAGCACGGCGGCGGTGTCGGACTAGGGCCCTGGCGCGGACCCGGGAGTGACGAGACCCCCGGCCCGGCACAGCGCGCCGGACCGGGGGTGGGACGTGCCTGGCTCAGGGCTTGCGTGCGATCGCCCCGTACATCGCGATGTCCTCGTCGCGGATGTTCTCCTCGCCGGTGCCGTCCGGGTGCCACTTGTGGACCTGGACGATGCCGGGCTCGACGAGTTCGAGACCGTCGAAGAACTCGTGGGCCTCGTCGATCGTGCGCAGCCGCATGGGCATGTCGCGGGCGGCGTACTCGCGGGCGACGCGGCCCACCTCCTCGGGGGCGAACTCGGCGGTGCCGATGGTCATCGCCAGGTAGCTGCCCGAGGGGAGCGGTTCGAGGAGTCGGCGGACGATGCCGACCGCGTCGTCCTCGTCCAGCACGAAGTGGACGATCGCGATCACGGTGAGCGCGACCGGCTTGGTCAGGTCGAGGGTCTCCGCGAACTCGGCCGAGCCGAGCACGGTCTCCGGGTCCTGGAAATCGGCCTCGATGTACGCGGTCCTGCCCTCGGGAGTGCTGGCCAGCAACCCCTGGGAGAGGGTGAGGACGATCGGGTCGTTGTCCACGTAGACGACCCGGGACTCGGGGGCCACCGACTGGGCTATCTCGTGGAGGTTCGGCGAGGTGGGGATGCCGGTTCCGATGTCGAGGAACTGGCGCATGCCCGCCTTCTCGGCGAGCCAGCGCACCGCACGGTTCATCCAGTCGCGGTTGGCGCGCATGTGGACCGGCAGGGCCGGCCACTCGTGCGCCATCGCGTCACCGGCCTCCTTGTCGGCCGGGTAGTAGTCCTTGCCGCCGAGGATGTAGTCGTAGATACGCGCGGAGTGCGCGTGCTCGGTGTCGATCCGGTCGGCCGGCCATCCGTTGTCGGGCAACGCCGTCCCTCCCATCAGGTCGTGTCCTTCATGTGTACGGTCGGGCGGAGCCGGGGGTTCGGCAGAGAGGGAACCCGTCGGCGAAACAGGTGGTGCGTCAACGAGGCGTGGCAGCAAGCAGGTCAGAGCAGGAAGTCGGCCTCGCCCGCCTTCACGCCGGCCAGAAAACTGGTCATCTCCCGCGGGGTGAACAGCAGGGCCGGCCCGTCCGGGTCGGTCGACTGGCGTACCGCGACCCGGCCGTCGGCCAGCTTCTTCACCTCCACGCAGGCACCGCCGGCGTCGTCGCTCCAGGGCCGGTGCCAGTCCTGCCTGCCGAGTTCGCGGGCGGGCATGCCGTTGCGGACGTCGTCGTGTACTCCGTCGGGTATGGGGTGGTGCACGTCAGAGCTCCTTGCGTAGCGCACCGAGGAGGGCCTCGGTCTTCCGGGCGGGCGCCGACTGCGCGCCCAGCCGGTCCAGGGCCTCGCGGTAGACGACGACGTCGTCGCTCTTGTCGAGGTAGACGGCGCCCACCAGACCGCTGAGGTAGACGATGTCCGGCAGCTCCGGTGCCCTGAACCGGAAGAGATGGAACGCACCGGCCCGCATCGCCGGATGCGGGCCGTTGTGGAACGGCATGAGCTGGACCGTCACGTGCGGCAGCCGGTTCAGCTCGATCAGATGGTCGATCTGAGCGCGCATCACCTCCGGGCCGCCGACCGGCCATCTGAGCACGGTCTCGTCCATCACCACCCACAGCCGGGGCGGCTGGACCCGGCTGAGGAGTTCCTGGCGCCGCATCCGCAGCGCCACCCGCCGCTCGGTGTCCTCGGTGGCGGCGTGCGGATTGCCGGCGCCGAGCAGGGCGCGGGCGTACTCCTCGGTCTGGAGCAGACCGTGCACGAACTGCGCCTCGTAGGCGCGGATCTGGAGGGCCGCCTGTTCCAGGCTGAGGTAGGCGGCGAACCAGTCGGGCAGGACGTCGCGGTAGGTGTGCCACCACCCACGCTTGTTGGCCTCCCGGACGGACTTCAGGAAGGTCTCGATCTCCTGCTGGTCCCGCACCCCGTAGACCTGGAGCAGTTTCTCCACGTCGGGCAGGCGCAGCCGGGCGACCTTGGCGGACTCCAGGCGGCGGATCGTGGAATGGCTGACACCGATCGCCTCACCGGCCTGTTCGAACGTGAGTCCGGCACGCGTGCGCAACTCCTCCAGCTGTCTGCCGAGGATCATGCGCAGGACGGAGGGGGCGCCGCCCCACTCGGTTTCCGCGGTCACGCCCACCACCCCCTCATGCCGGGCACTGAGGTCATGTCGAACTGCCTTACAGCTCTTGCGCGCTTTCCTTCAAGGGTTGCGCGTTGTTGTGCGAGTCGCTTCGAGTGCGCAGTCTGACACGATCTTGGCTCGAACGGTGACGACATGCGCCCCGCAAAATGCAAATTTCAACTTGCTGGTTGCGAGGTGTTGTTCGCGGATGCCACAGTGGACGTACCGTCACAGCTTCGGCGAACACCGGAGCTGCGCGGCCAGGTTGGGGGAGATGTGGCCGCAACTCAGCGCTGTCCGCTATGAGTTGCCGCAGCTCGTGGCGTGCGGCGAGACGGCCGTGGCACCGGTGCCCCTCCGGTGCGAAGGGCCAACGAAAGGCTTACGGCGATGGCTCCGCCCACTCTCCCCCCCTCCACGGACCGGTTACTCCCGACCATGTACCCACCCCTTGGATCAGAGGCCTACGAACCGCACCGAGCGGGCGTGTTCGGACTGCCCGCGGTGCCCGCGTCGGCGGGTGAGGCGCGCAGAACCGTGCGCGAGCTGCTCGGTGAGTGGGACGTGCCCACGGAGACGGCCGAGGACGTCCTCCTGATCACGTCCGAACTGGTCACCAACGCGTTGACCCACACGGACAGCGAGTGGATCGTGTGCCGGCTGCAGTGCACCGGCCGCCGGCTCCGCATCGAGGTCGAGGACCAGAGCGGCGGTCCCACACAGCCTGCCCGGCGTCGCCCGGGCCCCGACGACCAGAACGGGCGTGGGCTCATGCTGGTCGGCATGCTCAGCAGCGACTGGGGGGTGCGTGACACCCCACAACGGTCCGGTCGCGTCGTCTGGGCAGAACTGCCGTCGGAGGGCCGGGAAACCCCCGAGCCCGCCCCTCCGACGGCTCCGCACGAGAACGAGGCCCTCACCATGACCGACCCGTCCTGGACCTAGAACCCGCCCCTGACCTGGAACCCGCCCCGCGGCCGGGCCTCTGCCCGGCCCCGTGCCGGCCGGTGGGGTGACCGGAATCCCGCTCCGGTCACCCGCCGGTCCGCCCGGTCGTACGCTGCCTCCACAGTGAACTCCTCGCCGCTGGAGGCATGTTGCGCACCGAGTCCGAGATCGACGTCCTCGTGCTGGGCGGTGCGGGCGTGGACACCATCGTCTACGTCCCCGAGCTGCCGCTTCCGTTCGCCGACAGCCATCTGGTGCCGGCCATCGAGACCCGGGCCGGGCAGACCGGCGACTTCCTGGCGGTGGCCGCGCACGGTCTCGGCCTGCGCACGCACCATCTGGACCTCCTCGGCGACGATCACGAGGGCGACCTGGTCCGTGCGCTGCACCGGGACCGGGGCGTACCGCTCACCGAGGGACCCCTGCCCGGCGGCACCCGGCGCGCGGTGAACCTGGTCGGCCCGGACGGCCGCCGCTGCTCCCTGTACGACGGCAGCCGCAGCCAGGAGGTGGACGAACTGCCCCCGGACGCGGTCCGGGCGCTGGCCCGGGTCAGCCGGCACGTCCACGTCTCCATCAGTCAGCCGTGCGCGGCCTCCCTGCCCCTGCTGCGCGAGCTGGGCGTGCCCGTCTCGACCGACCTGCACGACTGGGACGGCGCCGACCCGTACCACGAGGCGTACGCTCACGCGGCCGACCTGGTCTTCCTGTCCGCCGCCCGGCTCACGGACCCGGAGCGGACCATGCGCCGGATCACCGAGCGGGGCCGTGCGCGCACAGTCGTCGCCACGGACGGGGCGCGGGGCGCCTACCACCTGGTCGACGGCGAACTGAGCCACGTCCCGCCGGTGACCCCGCCGTCGCCGGTGGTGGACTCCAACGGCGCCGGGGACGCCTTCGCGGCCGGCTACCTCTTCGGCCGGCTCACCGGCGAACCGCCGCACCGCTGCGCCCTCTACGGCGCGATCGCGGGCGCCCACGCCTGCACCGTCCCCTCGACCCGCACCGACTCCATCAGCCGGGCGGACCTCGTCGCCCGGGCCGGGGAACCGGCCCGCTGAGTCCGGACCCGGTCCTTTGGCCCTCGCGCGCCCCGGCAGGTCCGCCGTGCCCGGCCGCTCAGCCCGGCCGGAGGCCCGCCGCGACCAGCCGGGCCTCCATCTTCCGGCGGGCCGCCCCGAGCACGGCCAGCAGGAGTTCCTTGCCGGACTGGCGCTGGCGCACGTCGCAGAGCAGGACCGGAACGGTGGGCGCCAGGTCGAGGGCCTGGCGGACCTGCTCGGTGTCGGCCTCACGGCGGCCGTCGAAGCAGTTGACGCCGACCGCGAAGGGGATGGAGCGCGACTCGAAGAAGTCGACCGCGGCGAAGCAGGCGTCGAGCCGTCGGGTGTCGGCGAGGACCACGGCCCCGAGGGCGCCGCTGCACAGGTCGTCCCACATGAACCAGAAGCGGTCCTGGCCGGGCGTACCGAAGAGATAGAGCACCAGTTCGGGGGAGACGGTGATGCGGCCGAAGTCCAGGGCGACGGTGGTCGACACCTTTTGCTCGACACCTCTGAGGTCGTCCACCCGCCGGCCCGCCGCGCTGATGTGCTCCTCGGTCGCCAGCGGGGTCACCTCGCTGACCGCGCCGACCATGGTGGTCTTGCCGACGCCGAAGCCTCCCGCGATGAGGATCTTCAGGGCGGTGGGTACGACGGTCTCGGAGCTGACGGACACCATCCATCACCCTTTCGACGAGTTCCGGGCCCGGCCGCCGTGGCGGCTCACGCGTCCTGCACGTAGTCGGACGGGGTCTCCGCACGGGGCGCGGCACTCAGGTACTTGCCGACCTGCTTGACCAGGGTGCCCATCTCGAACGCCATCATCCCGACGTCGACCTCCTCCGAGGCGATCGCGGCCAGCCGGGCGCCCCGGCCCGCGGCGGTGACGAAGAGGAAGGCCCGCTCCATCTGGATGACCGTCTGCTGGACCTCGCCGCCGTGGAAGTGGCGGGCCACGCCCCGGGCGAGGCTGTGCATGCCCGAGCCGACCGCGGACAGGTGCTCGGCGTCGTCGAACCGGATGTCCCTGGACTTGCCGACGAGGAGGCCGTCCCCGGACAGCACGATGGCGCAGCGGATCTCGGGTATGCGTTCCACGAGCCCGTCCAGCAGCCAGTCCAGCTGGGGACCGGTTCGTTCCTGCTCTGTCATGTCGTGCGTGTTCCTCACGGTCGGTCGGCGCCGCGGTGGGCGCCGGTTCGTCGGGGCGCCGGGGGGAGCGCCCGTCAGGCGGCGTCGGGGCCGGGCCGTGGTGCCGGTCGGCCGTCGGTGCTGTCGGTGTCGTCCGGTCCGGCGAGCCGGGCGCGGTCCGAGCCGCGCCGGATCGCCACCATGGCCCGGGCCAGGGCGTCCGGGGAGAGGCTGTCGTCCGTGTCGTCGTGCGTTCCGGGGGCCTCGGCCGCCTGCTCGGCGCGCCTGGGCGCGGAGGAGGTGCCGCGGGGCCTTCGGGGCAGCCCCTGGAGGGGGTGCGGGGCGGTGGCCTCGGTGCGGGGCGTGTCACCGCTCATCGGGGCCGCCGTGCCGCGGTCGTGTCGCGCGGGGGGCCGATGCGGGGGAGAGTGCCTGGCATCTGCTTCCTCGTACGACAGCGAACGTCCGATGGCCGTGGGGGCGCCGCGAACCGTCCGGCAGCCCTGTGCTCCGGCTGGACACGCGGCGGCGCGTACCAGCGGGCGGACGGAACGGTATCAGGACACGAGCCCCGTCGTCAGCATTCTCCGGACCGCAACTTGGCCTCCGGCGCGGTCACTTGACGGTCCCTACGGCAACCGCCCAGGCAGGCCGAGGGCCCTCGGGCGGAACTGTCGCTTCCGTGAGCCGCCCCGAATGGGTACTTGTCGACACGTCAGGGTCTCCGAATCGCCACGGTCCGGCCACATTCGTCGCTTGCGGAGGTGGCTTGAAATCTGTGTAACCTTGATCAAACCTGCCCGGACGGCGTGTCAGTTTGGTATTTGGGGGTGCACAGCGGCGAGGGAAGCCCGGTCTGGACGGGTGTGCCTGGTGGTCCGGCTGATGTCTGCCCGAAGTCGGGTCGGGATGGCCGTGCAAGTTCGGCTTGGAAAGTATCAAAATATGGACAACACCCCTTTCCCTTCTCACATTTACGTTCAGATTTCAACTGTCAATGTTTCGGCCAAACCCTCTTAACGATCTTGGCGTTAGAGGTTGATTTGTAGACCATGTTGCAGGTCGGCCCGTCTTCCCACCGGAATCACGGCTGACGCACAGCCACCGCGTCTCCCCCGGGCGCGGGGTAACGCTCAGAAGGGCTCGGCGTGGAACACGTCTTCACAACCCAGGACCACGAGGATCTGCGGCAGCGCGTACGGGAGTTCGCCGAGCGTGTGGTGCGTCCGCTGATACCCGAGATGGAGGCCTCCCGCACCGCACTGGTGGGGCTCTCCCGGGAGATCGCCCGACAGGGCTGGATCGGCGCCACCATCGACCCGGTCCACGGAGGCATGGGCGCGGGCCACCTCGCCAAGACCGTCATCATCGAGGAACTGTCCCGTGTCAGCGGTGCGATGGGGGCCATGGTCCAGGCGTCCCAGCTGGGTGTCGCCAAGATCGTCCACTTCGGCGACGACAGCCAGAAACGCCACTGGCTGCCGAGGATCGCCACGGGAGAGGTGCTGCCGACCATCGCCGTCACCGAGCCGGGGTCGGGGGGCCATGTGGCCGGCATGGAGAGCAGCGCGGTCCGGGACGGCGACGACTACATCCTCAACGGCCGCAAGATCTTCGTGGGCAACAGCCATGTGGGTGATGTGCACGGTGTCGTGGTCCGTACCGGTCCGGGCTCCGGGGGCATGACGGCGTTCCTGGTCGAGTCCGACCGGCCGGGGTTCTCCCTCGCCGAGCAGGTGCCCTCCATGGGGCTGCACGGGTTCAGCTTCGGGGAGCTGGTCTTCGACAACTGCCGGGTGCCGGCCGCCAACCGGCTCGGCGAGGAGGGCGAGGGGCTGGCCGTCGCCTACTCCTCGTCCGTCCTCTACGGCCGCCTCAACCTCACGGCGGTGTCGCTCGGCATCCACCAGGCGGTGTTCGAGGAGACCGCGCGGTACTGCGCCGAGACGCAGCGCTACGGAAAGCCGCTGGGGCATCTGCCCAACATCAAGATCGAGCTGGGCCGGATGCTGCAACGACTCACCCTCGCGCGGCAGAGCGCCTATCTCGCCGCGCACCTGCTGGACCGGGGGCGGCCCTGCGACGTCGAGCTGATGTCCGCGAAACTCTTCAACGTCGAGTCGTCCATCGAGTCCGCCCAGGAGGCCGTCAAGATCCACGCGGCCTGCGGCCTGTTCACCGACCGCCCGGTGGAGCGCTACCTGCGCGACGCCTTCCACATCTACGCCCCCGCCGGCACGTCGGAGATCCAGGGTCTGCGGCTGGGCGAGTTCGCACTCGGCGAGAACAAGGGCCAGTGGTCCGAACGTCTCGCCGACCTGGTCCGCACCCCCCAGCCCGAGGCACGGGAGCCGGAACCGGTCCCGGTCGGCGAACTGGTCTGACCCGTCGCCGCGGCAGCGCACGCGAGTGCTCACGGGGGAGCCCCCGCGCCTGCGGCCGGGACGGTGCGCGGGGCGTCTGTCCCGGTGGCGACGGGGAGGCGGCCGGGCGTCGCGCACGCGTGATGCTCCGCGCGGGGGGCCGGGGCGCGGGCGGCCCGGATGCGGGGCCGGGTTCCGGGTGCTCATGCGGGTGCGGGGTCACGCTACTCGCGGTCACCTCCCGATCGAGTCCCGGACCTGGAGAAACCGCGGACACGGTGGTGTGTCCGCGGCCTTCGTCGGTGCGGTGCTCGCCGGTGAACGTCCTCGACCCGGTGGACCGGCGGCGTCCGGTCGGGGCTCAGCGGCCCGAGGCGATGGAGTGGATCTGGTCGGACATCTCCTGGGCCATGTGCTTGATGATCTCCAGCCGCTGCCGGCCCCAGGTGCGGGAGTCGGTGTCGACGACGCAGATCGTGCCGAGGTTCATCCCCGCCAGCGTGTCGACCAGCGGCGCGCCCATGTAGGAGCGGATGCCGATCTCGTCCACGACCGGGTTGCCCGCGAACCGCGGGTAGTCGCAGACGTCGTCGAGCACCAGCGCCGCGGTCCGCTTGACGGTGTGCGGGCAGAACCCGTGGTCCAGGCGCATCTCCCGGCTCATCGAGCTCTCGCTCACCAGTCCCTGCGCGATGTTCACGGGCCCGGCGTCCGGCGTGTAGAGCCCGGCGAAGAACTGGCGCTTGTCGTCCACGAAGTTGACCATCGCGTACGGCGCGTCCAGCTCCAGCGCCAGCCGGCGCGCGAAGGCGTCGAACTCGGCCCTGGGGGTGTTGGCGAGCCCCAGCTGGGCGAGCCGGGCGGCGCGCTGCGGGCCGGCCGGGTCCTCGGGGGTGAGGAGCAGCCGGTCGAGCGGCGGCTCATAGGAGGAATAGGGGCTGTTCATCGGAACTCCGTTCGCGGTAGGCCGAGTTGGAGAAGTATCAACGGAGCACGGGTGGTTCGTACGTCGCCACACCGGGTGTCATGCCGAGCAAATGCTGCACGAGTTCGACGAGCACACCCGTGCCGGAGCTGCAGTGCCGGGCGTCGCAGAACACGATCGGCGCGTTGGACTTGAGACCGATGGCGTCGCGCACCTCCTCGACGGAGTACTGGTACGCCCCGTCGAACTCGTTCACCCCCACCACGAACGGGATCCCGCGCACCTCGAAGAAGTCCACCGCGGGGAAGCAGGCGTCGAGGCGGCGGGTGTCGGCGAGCACCACCGCGCCCAGCGCCCCGTCGGACAGCTCGTCCCACATGAACCAGAACCGTTCCTGCCCGGGGGTGCCGAACAGGTACAGGACGTGCTCCGAGTCGAGGGTGATCCGGCCGAAGTCCATGGCCACGGTGGTGGTGGACTTCTCCTCCACCCCGTCGAGACTGTCGGTGCGGACACTGGCCGTGGTGATGACCTCCTCGGTGCTCAGCGGAGCGATCTCGCTGACCGCCCCCACGAAGGTCGTCTTGCCCACCCCGAACCCTCCCGCCACGAGGATCTTCAGGGCGGTCGGGAAGGGGTCAGAGCCGTGCGCGTAGGCCATTGAGCACCGCCTCCAAAACATTTCGGTTGGCGGCGGAGGCCGCCTCGACCGCACGGGGCGCCCGTGCGGTGAGCGCCTCGTGCTGCACCAGGTCGGACAACAGGACTTTGGTGACGGCGATCGGGAGGTTCATCCGCGCGGCCACCTCGACCACCGGCACCGGCCTGAGGCACAGGCCGAGCACCAGATCGTGGTCGGGGCCGAGGTCGGCGGCCGGCCGGACTCCGGTCGCCATCACCAGGGTGAGCAGGTCGAACGACGTCGAGGGTCGAGTGCGCCCGTTGCTGACGGTGAACGGCCGGACTAAGCGTCCGGCCTCCTCGTCCAGGAACAGCTCGTCCGTCATCACGTCACATCCCCGCGCCGGACGGCGCGTTGGGGCGACGGGCCGGCGTGGCGAGGAACGGCTGCACCGCCCGGATCAGCATGCCCATCTCGTAGCCGAGCGTCTCGGTGTGCGTGGTCGCGTCCGCGGTGACCGCCAGTACGGCGCCGTGGCCCGCCGAGGCCACGATGAGGATGCCGTTGTGCAGTTCGACGATGACCTGACGGACGGTGCCGCCGTTGCCCAGCACCCTGTCGTGGCCGAAGGAACGGCCCAGGGAGTTGAGTCCGGAGGCTATCGCGGCCAGCCGGTCGGCGTCGTCGGTGCTCAGATCCACATGAGCCTTGCTCAAGCCGTCGGACGACAGCAACAGGACCTGCCGGGTGCCGGGGACGGTCTTCTTGAGGTTGTCCAGCAGCCAGTCGATGTTCTGTCCGGTGGGGTGGCTATCGCTCACCATGGTGGGGATCTTCTCCTTGCGATCGGGGCGGGGCCCAGCGCGCGTCGTCGACGGGGATCGCGTCGGAGGTCGCGCCGGCGAGACCGAAGCCTCGGTTGATACCGGCCAGGAGGCCGGGACTGAAGTTGAGGTCCTGCTCGTGGGTCTCGGGACGCGCGGGGGGTCCCTGGCGCAGCTCGGGCGCCAGGTGTTCCATCGCACGGCGCTTGGGCAGGACGGGCCGGGCGGACCCGCCGGACCCCGGACCCTCGTAGCCGGGCGAGGGCCGGTACTCGGACCGTGCGCCGGAGACGGGCTGCGACCGCTCGTGCCGGGCGGCCGTCGACGGCGGCACGGGGGCGGCCGCACGCTGCTGCACACCGGCCGGGGGACCGGCGTGGATGGGGGCGGGAACCGGGGGAGCCGCGTGCGACGGGACGGCGCCGGGCGGCGTCCCGTGCGACCGGGCCTCCCAGGCGGGCGCGGGCGCCTGCACCGGGTGGGGCGCGGGCGCCTGCACCGGGTGGGGTGCGGCGGGGCGTGCCTGGACCGGTGGCTGGACGGGCGCCTGGACGGGGGTGTGCCCCTCCTCCTCGCCCAGCAGCCCCTGCGGGAGCACCAGGACGGCCTGGACGCCGCCGTAGATGTTGCCCTGCAGCTGGACCGCGATGCCGTGCCTGCGGGCCAGGGACGAGACCACGAACAGCCCGATCCGGCCGTCGGCGAGCAGTTTGGCGACGTCGATGCGGGCCGGGTCCGCGAGCAGCGTGTTGATCCGGTCCTGGTCCTCCTGGGGGATGCCCAGGCCGCGGTCCTCGACCTCGATGGCGATGCCGGCGGTCACCCGGCGGGAGCGCAGGAGGATCTGGGTGTCGGGGTGGGAGAACATGGTGGCGTTCTCGACCAGCTCGGCCAGCAGGTGGATGACGTCGGCGACCGCGTGGCCGCGCAGGGTGCCCTCGATGGGCGGCACCAGCTTGACGCGGGAGTACTGCTCGACCTCGGCGATGGAGGACCGCAGCACCTCGGTCAGGGTCACCGGGTTGGTCCACTGACGACGGGAGATCGCTCCGCCGAGCACGGCGAGGTTCTCGGCGTGCCTGCGTATTCGGGTGGCCAGGTGGTCGATGCCGAAGATGCGCCGGAGCAGGTCCGGATCCTCGACCTGGTTCTCCAGGTCGTCCAGTTCGCGGATGGTGCGGTGGACCAGCGACTGCAGCCGGCGGGCCAGGTTGACGAAGACCTCGACCTTGTCGCTGTTGTCGTCGGAGGCGGCCTGGAAGTGGCTCGCCGCCCAGACGAGGGCCTCCCGCGCCCGGTGCTGGGCCTCCGTGACGTCGTACTCCAGCTTCTGGTACGGGTCTTCGGCACGCGACGCCTGGTAGGCGAACCCGCGCGAGAGCAGGGGCTCGCCGCGCTTGAGCCGGGTCAGGTCCTCTTCGAGGGCCCAGTTGCCGGTCGTGATGGTCTGCCGCAGCGACTCGGCGCGCTTGGCATCGGACCTGGCCCGTGACCTGGCCGCCCGCACGGCACCGACCAGGCAGCCGCACCCGAGGACCGCGCCGCCCGCCAGCACCCCCCAGGTGGCGCCGTCGGCCGTGCCCTCCTGCAGCCGCAGGACCGTGCCGGTGACGGCGGTGGATATTCCGGCCATGAAAGCGGCGGGCAGGACGGCGAGGCGGGTCAACCGTGGCTGCACTGCGGAGGAGTTCGCGGAATCCGACGCCCCGGACTTTCCGTGCCGGTGACGGGACGGGGGAGCCGTCGCGTCCGTACGACCGCGTTCCGGGGTCGCTGCGAAGGGCGGGGGTTCAGGCATCGGAGTCCTCTCGATCAGCCAGTACGCGACAGAGTAGCGAAGAACGTCAACCAGCTGACCAGCGGTCCTGGACGCTCCGAGGAGGTCTGTCACCTGAGTGGCCGTCAGTGACGGCAAGGGTCTGTGACGCCTTTCTACCGTCAATTCACGAGGAGGTGCCGCAGCAGTTCTTCACACCCCGGCCACGGTCCCCGTCAGGCTGTGAAAGACGGCCGCCGGGCGGCGGGCCACCTGCGGATTCCTTGTCCCGCGGGTCCGTCGGGAGCGTGCGCGGCGCACAGTTCACGCCATTCCGGCGCCATGCTGTCTCGTGTCAACTTCGGCTGTGTCATGCGGAATCGGGCGCGGAACGGGTTCGATCGCACGAAGCGCGCACCGCGTACCCGGGGAACATTCACACCGGCGGGCCCGGAAAGTGGGGGAGACCGGGGCAC
This sequence comes from Streptomyces sp. NPDC057438, assembly GCF_042802995.1. Classification (NCBI taxonomy): domain Bacteria; kingdom Bacillati; phylum Actinomycetota; class Actinomycetes; order Kitasatosporales; family Streptomycetaceae; genus Streptomyces; species Streptomyces sp. NPDC057438. The sequence goes on along the minus strand of NZ_JBHVDD010000012.1, from coordinate 10,154 downwards.
GGACATGCTTTGACTAAGCTTTATACTTCAATCGAACGGCGGGTCGGGCTGATGTGACACCCTGTTCGGGAACCGGGCCTGCCGCATGTTTTTCGCCGAACTCCAGCGAGTTCACCGGCAGTTGGGCTGACGTGTGCTCTGGCGCATCTCCCGCGGGCTGACGTCGTAGCGTCGGCGGAAGGCCGTGCTGAGGGCGCTCGCGGACGAGAAACCGGCGGAGTGGGCGAGATCCGTGATCGTCATGTGCGCGCACTCCGCGCACAGCAGCCGGGCCCGGACCAGGCGCAGCCGCTCCTCGCGGATCAGCTCCCGGGGAGTGGTCCCCGCCTTCTGCAGGGCCAGCTGGATCTGGCGCAGCGACCAGCCGAGGGCCCGCGCCACCGTCGTACCCGTGAGGCCGGGGTCGGCCACGTGGTCGCGCACATAGCGGCGGACCATGGTCTCCACCTCGCCCAGCTGTCCCGGGGCGTCGGGGCGGTCGTCGCCGGCGGTGAGCATGCACACCAGCTCCACCACCCGGTCCGAGACGGCGTCGAACTCGGCGTCGGAGAGGTGCTCCCGCTCCTCGTGCAGCCCGGTCAGCATCGAGCCGACGATCCGGCCGAGGCCGGTCGTGAGGTCCAGGCCGCTGGCCACCGGCGACCTGGTGCCCAGCCGCCCGTCCACCTCGCGGGCCGGGATCGTGAGGATGAACGCGTCGATGGCGTCGCTCTGCAGGCACTGGAAGGGCGCCGCGAAGGTGACCAGCGCCGCGGTGCCCGGGGTCAGCCGGGCCTCGCCGCCGTCCTGCCGCAGGATGATCTCGCCGTTCGTGGGCAGCAGCAGCCGGTAGTCCTCGTCCGGGTCCCGGCGCACCTGGCGCGTCGTGCGGGTGTACTCGATCTCGTCGGACCGGTACTTCACCAACTGGTAGGTGTCGGTGCGCTGGCGGACGGTCTCGCCGCGGAAGTCGTCGGCCCGGGCGTACCCGAAGCCCATCCGGGACTGGTACGAGCCGATCCGCTCGGTCCAGAAGTCGGCACGCTCGCGCGGGTTCACCTCCTCGGTGGTCAGCGCCTCGACGCTGTAACTTCCCGCGGGCAACGCCGCTCCTCCCTGCTGCCGGCCCCCGAACGCCTGCCTGTGGTCCTTTACGGATTCCGGCGAGTAAATCTTCAATCTCCGAGCGATCAAAGGTAGTTACCGGCCGGTCGAACCCGGAGGGCACCCTAGCGTGGCAAGCGGTTGCCGTGGCGCGGGCGGGCGGTGGCCGACCGTGCCGTCGGAAGAGTCGCGGCTTCCCCCGTGCCCCTCGCGCCACTCGTGCGCCCTGTGACAACTTCCGTGCGCGCCACGGAAAGCACCCGCGCGTACCCGCCGCTAGCGTCGGGCGTTCCGTCGACTCCCGTCCGCCGTCCCCCATCCGTCGGCCGACGCAGGGGGCTTGAGGACGTAAGGACTCGTACTTCATGACCGAACCGATAGGGCAGGCGGTGACCTGGACGCTCGCGGCCGCCCTGCTCGCCACCGCCGTGCTCCTGCTGCGCCAGTGGGGGATCACCCGGCGGCAGCGCGGAAGGAACGCCGTCCTGGCCGAGGACATGCGGGCCCGGGAGGAGGAGCTGCGCCATCTGGTCACGGTCCGCCTGCCGGCCCTCGCCGATCCCTCCGGCCGGACCGTCCCCGCCGTCGGACCGCTCGACCCGCGGCTCGCCGACACCGACTTCGGCAAGAGCCTCGACGAGGTGCTGACCCGCTTCACCGGGGCCGTCGAGCACGCGCGGACCCGTGCCGACCAGTCGGCCAAGGCCGCCCTCAAGGCGTCCATGCGCGCGATCCAGGCCCTCGCCAGCGAGCAGCAGGTCTCCATCTCCGAGATGCAGGACCGGCACGACGACCCCGACGTGCTGCGCGACCTCCTCGAAGTCGACCACGCCAACGCCCAGTTCGGCCGCCGAGCCCAGGCCGTCGCCGTCCTCTGCGGCTCCTGGCCGGGGCGGCAGCGCGCCACCTCCCCGCTCGTGGAGGTCGTCCGGGGCGCCACCTCGCGCATCCGCGACTACCGGCGCGTCCGCGTCCACGGCCAGGTCGGCATCGCCGTGGTGAGCCGCGCCGTCGAACCCGTCGTCCTCGCCGTCGCCGAACTGCTCGACAACGCCGCCCGCCACTCGCAGCCCCACACCACGGTCGAGGTCGACGTCCAGCACGTGCACAACGGCGCGTGCGTCGTCATCGACGACGCGGGTGTCGGCATGGACGCCCACGCCGTGGGACGCGCCACCCGGCTGCTCGGCGGCCACGGCGAGGTGGACGTCACCCGCCTCGGCGACCCGCCCCAGTTCGGCTTCGCCGTCATCGGAGTGCTCGCCCGGCGCTACGGGTTCACCGTCTCCGTGGACACCCGCTCGCCGTACGGCGGCGTCCGCGCCGTCGCCTTCCTGCCCACCGCGCTGCTCACCCAGCCGGAGCCCGCCGCCCCGGAAGCACCGGCCGCCCCGACACCCACGACCGCGACACCCGCGGCCGGGCCCGCCCCCCGGCCGGTCCCTGCCGCGAACGGCACCCCCGGGCCCGCCCCCGAGGACACCCTCGCGGGCACCACCGAGGGCGGGCTGCCCAGGCGCCGTCGGCGCACCCCCGGGCGCACGGCCGCCCCCGAGCCGCGGCCGGAGCCCGCCGCCGAGGCGAGGCCCGGCCGCTCACCCGAGGAGAACGCCCGCATCATGGGCGCCTTCGCCCGCGGCACCCGCTTCGGCCGGGCGGCGGGACGCATCCTCGACGAGGACGAGTACGTCCCCGACACCGCCGCCGACACCGGGCACCCCACCCCCCACGAAGACGAAGGGACCCCCCACGCATGATCGAGCCCACGAAGAACGAGCTGGGCTGGATGCTCGACGACGTGCTGAAGGTGCCCGAGGCCCGCCACGCCATCCTGCTCTCCGCCGACGGCATGCTCCGCGCCCACTCCGCCGGCATCGACCGCGACGACGCTGAGCGGCTCGCCGCCGGACTCTCCGGACTCCAGTCGATCAGCCGTAGCACCGCCGAGTTCTGCGGCCCCTCGGAGAGCCCCTGGCGCCAGACCCTGATCGAGTTCGGGCACGGCTACGTCTTCCTCGTCGCGGCCGGCGAGGGCGCCTACCTCGCGGTGTCCACCGGCGACGAGGTCGACATGGAGTCGGTGACGTACCGCATGCACAAGCTCGTGGACCGGCTCGGCAAGGAGCTGTCCAGCCCGGCGAGGCTGGACACGGGAAGCAGGGCATGACGGCCCGCCGCCGGCCGGCGGAACGGCTCGTGCGGGCCTACGTCGTCACCGGCGGCCGTGCCCACCCGAGCCGCAACACCCTCGACCTGGTCACCCTGCTGATCGCCACCGGAGACCTGCCGCCGTCCGGTCTCACCCCCGAGTCCCGCCGGGTCACGGAGCTGTGCCGTCCCGGCGCCCTCTCCCTCGCCGAGGTCGCCGGCCGGCTGTCGCTGCCGGTCAGCGTGACCAAGGTGCTGGTCGCCGACCTCATGGACAGCGGCCACATCGTCACCCGCGCCCCGGTCCCGGCCGCCCGGCCGTCCGACGCCAGAATCCTCCAGGAGGTCCTCGATGGGCTCCGCGCCCGCCTCTGACGACGTCTACCTGCGGCCGACGGTACGGACGGCGGCCAAGCTACTCGTCGTCGGTCACTTCGCGGTCGGCAAGACCACGTTCGTCGGCACGCTCTCCGAGATCCGGCCGCTGCGCACCGAGGAGGTGCTGACCGAGGCCGGCGCCCTGGTCGACGACCTGGCCGGCACCCGCGACAAGACCACCACCACGGTCGCCATGGACTTCGGCCGGCTCACCCTCGACGACTCCCTGGTGCTCTACCTGTTCGGCGCGCCCGGACAGCAGCGCTTCACGCGGCTCTGGCGGGACATGACCCGCGGCGCACTCGGCGCGCTCGTCCTCGCCGACACCCGGCGGCTGTCCCACTCCTTCGACGTGATGGGCGTCCTGGAGGACATCGGCCTGCCGTACGCGGTCGCCGTCAACGACTTCGACGGCGCGCCCGTGCACGGGCTGGACGAGGTGCGCGAGGCGCTCGACCTGCTCGACGAGACCCCGCTGGTGCGCTGCGACGCCCGCGACCAGGACTCCTCCACCCGGGCGCTGATCGCGCTCGTCGAGTATCTGCTGAGCCGCGAGACCGAGACCGAACTGGAGCCCGCGTGACCGTCCCGCCCACGCCCGCGCCACCTCCCGGCTGCCCGGCCCACCAGCCCATGTACGGCCCGGAGTTCGCCGCCGACCCGGCCGCGTTCTACCGGCGGGCACGCGCGCACGGCCCCACCGCGCCGGTCGAGCTGGCCCCCGGTGTCCGGGCCACCCTCGTCACCTCCTACGACGCCGCGCTGCACGTGCTGCGCGGCACGGAGACCTTCGCCAAGGACGCGCGCCGCTGGAACGACCTCGGCGACGGCACGGTCCCCCCGGACAGCCCGGTCGTCCCGATGATGATGTACCGGCCCAACGCCCTGTTCTCCGACGGCGAGGAGCACCAAAGGCTGCGCGGCGCCATCACCGACAGTCTCGCCCGGGTCGAGCCCCACACCCTGCGCGGCTACGTCGAGCACAGTGCCGACACCCTCATCGACCGGCTCGCGCCGACCGGCGGTGCGGACCTCCTCGGCGAATACGCCCAGGTCCTGCCCCTGCTCGTCTTCAACCACCTCTTCGGCTGCCCGGCCGAGCTGGGGGTCAAGCTGGTCGAGGGCATGTCCGCCATCTTCGACGGGGTGGACGCCGAACGCGCCGACGCGCTGCTCACCGCCACGCTCTTCGAACTGGTCACGCTGAAGCGGAAGCGGCCCGGGCCGGACGTGACCTCGTGGCTCACCCTGCACCCGGCGAAGCTCACCGACGAGGAGATGATCCACACCCTCGTCCTCCTCATGGGCGCGGGCACCGAACCGCAGCAGAACCTCATCGCCAACGCCCTGCGCCTGCTGCTCTCCGACGACCGCTTCGCCGGTGACCTGTCCGGCGGCAGCCTCCCCGTCGAGGACGCCCTCGACGAGGTGCTGTGGACCGACCCGCCGATGGCCAACTACGCCGTGCACTACCCGAAGCGGGACGTGCTCCACGAGGGCGCCCTGCTGCGGGCCGGCGACCCGGTCGTCGTCTCGCTGGCCGCCGCCAACACCGACCCGGCCCTCAGCAGCGATCGGCGGACGGGCAACCGGGCCCATCTGGCGTGGAGCGCCGGTCCGCACAACTGCCCCGCCCGGAGCGAGGCCCGGCTGATCGCGTCGGTGGCGGTCGAGAAGCTCCTCGACCGCCTGCCGGACATCGAACTCGCCGTACCCGCGGAGACGTTGGAGTGGCGCCCCGGACCCTTCCACCGGGCCCTGGCCGCACTGCCGGTGACGTTCCCGCCAGCCCCTGCCCTCGCCGCCACCACCGCTCCCGCCCGCCCCGCACCGGAGCCGGCCCCCGCGACACCTGGCCCGCGCCCGCCGGAGCCCGCCCGCCCGACGAGCGGCCGGAACCGGGTGCTCGCCTGGTGGCGAGGCGAGCGGCCCGGCCGGGCCTGACGGCCGCCGGCGGCTCGCCGGTCGCGGGCCGGGCCCGTCAGCCCCTGCGGACCGGCAGCCTGCGGTGGCCGTTGGAGATGAAGGACTCCACGTGGCCCAACTCCTCCTCCGGGGCGCCCAGTTCGAGGTCGGGGAAGCGTGCGAAGAGGGCCGGGAGCGCGATGCGGGCCTCCAGACGGCCGAGCGGGGCGCCCAGGCAGTGGTGGACGCCGTGGCCGAAGGCGAGGTGTTCCTTGTCGGCGCGGGTGACGTCGAAGACGTCGGCGTCCTTCCCGTGCCGCTCGGGGTCGCGCCCGGCGGCCGCGTAGGCGGCCAGGATCGGGTCGCCCTGGGCGATCACCACCCCCGCGGGGCCCCCGAACTCGGCGAGGTCGAGGTCCTCCACCGCGTAGCGCAGCGGCAGGTTCGCCACCGGCGCCTCCACCCGCAGCGTCTCCTCGATCACGTCGTCCCAGGTCGCGCGGCCCTCCCGGACATGGGCCAACTGCTCGGGGTGGGCCAGCAGGGAGTGCACGGCGCGGTCGAGGAGGTTGACCGTGGTCTCGTGCCCCGCACTGACCACCAGCACCAGGGTGTCGAGGAGTTCCTGCTCGCTGAGCCGGGTGTCGTCCTCGTCGCGGGCGGCGATCAGCCCGCTGGTGAGGTCGTCGCCCGGCGACTCCCGCTTGGCGGCGACGAGTTCCCCCAGCACGCCGTACATCCGCTCGTACGCGGCGGTCATCTCGCCCGGCTCGGCGGAGGTGTCGAACAGCTTGTCCACCAGCTCCTTGAGCACCAGCCCCTTCTCCTCGGGGAGCCCGAACAGCTCGCTGATCACCTGGATCGGCAGCGGGTAGCAGAACTCCTCCCGCAGGTCGACCGTCCCGCCGCGCCCGAAACCCTCCTCGACACGGGCGAGGAGCTCCCCGGTGATCTCCTCGATACGCGGCCGCAGCGCGGCCGTCCGCCGCGCCGTGAGCGCCTTGGACACCAGGATCCGCAGCCGCCTGTGGTCGCCGCCGTACGCGGTGAACATGTTCTGCACGGCGACCCAGGTGAACAGCGGCCACTCCGGGGTGATCTCCCCGGCGGCCAGCCTCGGCCAGTGCTGCCGCGCGTCCTTCGAGACCCGGGGGTCGGCCAGCAGCCGCTTGAGCAGATCGGGGCTGCTCACCGCCCAGGCCTCGACATCGTGCGGCCCCGGGAGCACGACCCGGGTCGCCGGGCCCCGCTCGCGGATCCGGGCGGCCTCACCGTGGATGTCACGGCCGGTCGGGTCGATCACCAGGGGGCTGGGGTGGCCCATCAGGGGTCCTCCTGCGGTCGAAAGGAGTCCAACAGCGCAACGTACGAGCCCGGTCACGCTACGGCTCCACGGCCTCGCCCCGCGAGATCCCGCACCGGGTGCTGCGTACGACGGCAACTTCCCTGCGCGTACCCGCAAGTCGGGTGCGACGCGCGCTCCTAGGATCGGCCGCACCCCCATGGAAAGCCGGTGAGCGCCATGACTGTCAGCAGGACCCCGCGCTGGTTGTGCTCCTACAGCCGCGACGTCCGTACCGTGCCGGCCGGCCGCTGGTGGTCCGCCGTGCGGGTGCCGGCCGCCCTCGGCGTCCTCGCGCTGGAGTCGCTCGGGGACGAGACGGGCGCCGTCATCGAGGACGGCTACGGCGGCATCATGTACTGGCTGGTCCCGCCGGGCGACGCCGCTGGCCGGCAGTTGCCCGGCGTGCAGGTCCTGGGCCGCGGCAGCCATGTGGCCGTCCCGCCGCCGCGCCGTACCTCGGGCCCCGGTCTCTACTGGCGCGTCCCGCTCTCCCATGACAGCTACTGGACGAACGCGGAACGCCTGCGCACGGCCCTGGCCGAGGCGGCCGCCACGGCGCCGGGAGACGACAGAACCCCGCGTCCCACCTGAGGGGACGCGGGGAACCGCGGGAACGAACGCTCATGGACAGCCGCCTGACGGCCGCGCATGGTCGCGAGCAGGTGCGCACGGCCGGGAGCGGCTGCCGTACGACCGCGAGCGGCCGCTACGGCCGACGCGTGTCCGCGTGAGGGCCGCGTGCCGTCCGCACACGTCGGACAGCCGTGGACTAGCCGATCTCCAGGGCGTGCTTCTCACCCTGCTCGGCCGCCGCCCGTTTGGCCGACCGCTTCTGCCGGGGTTCCTGGTCCGGCAGCCAGCCGAAGGCCATCGTGCTGCCCACGGCCCCCATCAGCAGACCCACCACGAAGCCCCCGATGTTGGACGTGAGCCAGGTGCCCAGGGAGAGCATGATCCCGAGAATGGAGTAGAACAGCCGCTGAGTGGGGTTGAAGAGGATCAGCAACCCGCACACGATCATCAGCGAGGGCAGCAGGTAACCCGCCAGACCCTGCATTCCGATCTTCAGGATGACCGGCAGGGGTGCCTTCATGGTCAGCAGGATCTCGGCGCCGCCCAGCGCGAGCAACACACCGCCGGCGAACGGCCGGTGTCCCCTCCATTCCCGGTATCGGCTCACTTCGGGCAGCCCCCGCTCGTGAAGTTCATGTGCAGGTCGGGGAGCTTGAAGACGGCCGCGGTGGCGGCGTAGTTGTGCTGGTACAGGTCGGTGATGGTGACCGAGTCGGCCTGCTGGCCGTAGACACCGGGGGGACCCTGCTGGTCGACCTTGTCGAACGTGCTGGAGTCCCGGCCGATCTCGATGTTGTTGAACGAGGCGTCACCCGAGATGTCGTCGGAGTCGATCGCCAGGTTCTTCACGCTCACCGGCGTGCCCTTGTTGCCGGCCGTGAGGACGAGCTGGATGCCGCCCAGGTCGACGCTCTGGCACAGGTTCGTGAGCTTGCCGTTCTTCACGACCGAGGTCACGACCAGCACCTGACCGCCGGTGTCACCCTCGTTCGGGCTGTTCTCGATCATGTGGTCGAGCGCGCCGAACTGGGCGAAGCCCTGGCCTTCGAGCTTGTCGGCGGTGACCACGAACGGCATGCCGGAGATGGCGAACTGGACACCCAGTGCGCCCTGCGCGGTGAGGATCATCAGACCCGCGGCGACCGCCGTGGCCGGCACCGCCATCACGGCGGCGCGCTTGAGACGGACCCGCCCGCGTCTTCCGGACGCTTCGGGACCCTCGGGTCTTTCGTTGGTGGACGCCGTGGCGTCCGAGGACGAGGCCATGTGTGCTCCCTGGACTTCCATGTCATTGCAGGTGGGGCTTCGACGGCACGTTGTCCTGGCGCGGACACCGGTTGCGGCGCAACACTCGACGCACCTCCCGTAGGTGCAAGGGCTTACTTGCTACGCCGCAGTAGCCATTTGGGAAGTTACCGGTGGTTACTTTCAAGGGTCAAGGCGCTTGTGGCAAAAGGATGTTGGTTGTGCCGCCCCTGTGAAACGTGAACATCTCTCACCTTTGGTTTTACCCTCACCGGCCCTCGAATTTCGGCCAACCCCGGAGTGAGCAAGCACGACAACTTGCCTACGACGCCTTGACGTTGACTCTTCCTCAGGTCTACAACTCATCGGGGTTTCCCCCACGGATCCGTGGCGCCGGATCCGACGCGCAGCGCATGCCACCGTCCCGAACTCCCCGTCGCAGGCGGGGTGTGGGTGGTACCACCTGATCGCTGCGCGGCCCGACGCAGCACCACCCTTCGCCGCGGTGCCGGGCACGGTCGCCTTCCCCTCCACTGGGCCGTGTCCGGACCCCGGCTGTCGCTGTCGATCCGTCACGTACGGAGAAGGCGTGCCACGGATCGGCAGCGACCGTACGGCGCCCTGCGGCATCGCCGCGTCATCCCCGCGCGAACGGTGTCACCTCGCGCCCTCTGTCCAGCCCGCTTCCTGAGGGCTGTCACCCGCACCTTCCGAGAGCCGTCACCCGCGGCCTCACTTCATGAGAAGAGGCACCCCCATGCGTACGCGATCCCTCCTTGCCCTCGCCGCCGGTACCGCCGCCCTGATGGTGTCGGCCGTCAGCCCCGCCTCCGCCGCCGACACCGTGCTCACCACCGGCGGCCCCGCCGGTGACGCCGTCGCGGTCGGCGACGTGCTCAACGCCTCGCTGGCGGCCGGCACGACCGGCAAGTTCTACTCCAGCGCGACGGGCACGAGCGGCGTCAACTGTGCCGCCTCGACCTTCACCGCCACCGTCACGGACAACCCGGCCGCGCCCGGCACCGCCACCGAGCGGGTCGACGCCCACACCTTCGGCAACTGCACCAGCAACGTCTTCGGTGTCACCGGCGTCAACAGCGTCACGGTCAACAACCTGCCGTACACCACCGCCGTGACCTCGGACGGCGTCGTCACGGTCACCCCGTCGGCCGGTTCGGTCCTGCAGACCACCGTCGTGCTGCGCACCCTGCTGGGCACCATCAACTGCGTCTACCAGGCCGCCAGCATCACCGGCACCTCCAGCAACGACGACAACAGCATCAACTTCACCGCCCAGCCGTTCACCAAGACGTCCGGCTCGTCCCTGTGCTTCGCCACCGGTTACTTCACGGCGAAGTACTCGCCCGTCACCGACGCCGACCAGGGCGGCGCGACGGTCTTCACCAACTGACCCGACCCACCGGACGTCGGTTACCGGTCCGGCGGCCGGTAACCGACTCGACCGGCCCGTACGGGC